>CAZAQL010000001.1:0-83721 GCA_964487295.1 uncultured bacterium
CCGCGGCCATCTCCTGCTGGTCGCCGGCTGCGGGAATGAGCACACGGAACGTCGTCCCCGCTCCGGGCGCGCTTCGCACCATGATCGCGCCCTTGTGCGCCCGGACGATCCCAAGCACGGCCGCCAGTCCGAGCCCGCGCCCCGTGAACTTCGTCGTGAAGAACGGATCGAAGATGCGCGTGACCGTCTCCTCGTCCATCCCCGAGCCCGTGTCCTCGACCTCGATGACGACGTACGTCCCGTCGGGAAGATACTCGCTGGCGTAGCCCTGCGAGAGCTCGTTGCTGTCGAAGTAGCGGGAACTGGTTCTCAGGCCGATGACGCCGTTCGCTTCGCCGATCGCGTCGGACGCGTTCGTCATCAGGTTCATGATGATCTGGCGGATCTGCGTCGCGTCACCCGTGATGAGCGGGAGGTCCTCCGACAGGTCGAAGCGCACGATGGCGCTCTTCGAGAGGGACGCCTCGAGCAGGTGTGTCATCTCGCGGACGAGTTCGTTGAGCTCGATGGGCTCGATGATGAAGCGGCCCTTGCCCGAATAGGCCAGCATCTGCCGACTGAGGTCGGCTGCACGCTCCGCGGTGTCTCGGATGGCGCGGACGCTCTCCGCGGCGGGGTCACGCTCGTTGAGCTCCATGAGAGCCATGTCGGCGTTGCCGAGGATGCCGGTGAGCAGGTTGTTGAAGTCGTGGGCGATGCCGCCCGCGAGAACGCCGAGGCTCTCGAGCTTCTGCGTGTGCCGGACCTGCTCCTCGAGCTCCCGCCGCTCTTCCTCGGCCTTCTTGCGCTCGACGGCGAGCGAGATGTTGCCGGACACGAACCGCATGAGCTCGAGCTCGTGCTCCGTGTAGAGCTCGCTCTCGTCGTAGCTCTGCACCGCGACGACGCCGAAGACGCCGCGCGACGTCTTGAGCGGCATGCCGAGCCAGATCGGGGAGGGCTGCCCGTAGATCGTCACGTCCTGCTCATCCTCGAGACGTTCCTGCGTGCGTTGATCGATGAGATACGGCTCGCCCGTTCTGCGAACGTAGTCCGTGACGCTGTTGTCCAGGGACATCGGCCCGTCGGGATCGTCGTCGTGCTCGTCGGCATGGTAGGGGAACGAGTAGAGCCCGGTCTCCTCGTTGTAGAGCGCCACGTAGAAGTTCGTCGTGTCCATGAGCCTGCCGAGCTCCTGGCGCACCGTGTGCAGGAACTCCTCCAGGGTCTCGGTCGTGCCCGTGGCCTGTGAGATGTTCAGGAGGACCGAACGGGCCGTCTCCTCCATCTTCTGTGCGGTGATGTCGCGGATCGTGCCCCAGATCCTCGATGGCTCGCCGTGCTCGCCTCGAACGAGCCACGCCCTCACTGAGACCGGCACGAATCCGCCGTCCTTCCTGCGATACTCCTTCTCGTACTCGTTGGTGAAGCCCCGGTCGAGGATCTGCCCGGTGATCGCCTCGTCGCGGTCGCGCCAGCGGTCGGGAGTCAGGTCGGAGAAGCGCATGCTGACAAGCTCCTCGGCCGAGTAGCCGACGATGTCCTCGAACGCCCGGTTGACCTCGACGATCCGGTCGTCCAGCGTGCCGACCGCGATGCCGTCGAGGCTTGTCGAGAAGAGTCCGCGGAACTTCTCCTCTGAGGCGCGCAGAGCCTCATCGGCGCGCTTTCGCGCGACGATGGTCCCGATGCCCGCCGTCATCGCCGCCAGCCCCTCCCGCGAGTGCTTCGGAAAGCCTCGCATCGTGCGGGAACCGACGCCGAGCAGTCCCACGAGCTGACCCTCGTGGAGAATGGGAAGAAGCGCCGCGGCGTGGATCCCCTCTTGCACGAAGGCCGTCCGGATATGGTTCGTCGCGGGGCCGTTCATCGACTCGGCCGCGTCCGTGATGAACGTTCCCTGCTCGCGCTCGATGGTGTCTGCCACAAACTTGAGATCGCCACCGACGCGTCTCGCGGACTCGATGAACTCCGGTGAGTGGCCGACCGAGGCCGCGAGTTCGAATCCGGCATCCCCGGCCAGGAAGATCGCTCCCGCATCCGCCCCCGAGACCTCGAACGCGGCCCGGATGCAGAGCTCCAGTGATTCGGTCACGGACTGCACCGAGTGGAGTGTCGTGCTCAGATCCCGCTGGACGCGCGTCAGCCGGTCCATGCGGCGGCGCTCAGTGGCGTCGTGGACGATCGTGATCACGCGCGTTACCTCACCCTCGTCCACCACCGGGATCTTCGTCGTCTCGGTGAACACCTCCTGATCGCCGACGACGTTCGTCTCCTCGGTCGTCACCGTCTCGCAGGTCTCGAAGACGCGCCGGTACTCGTCGGCCACGGAGTCGGGCAGGAAGGGGAATGCCTCGTCGAAGCGCGTGTTGGGAGGGGGCGCCGGGATCCCGAGTTGGTCGAGCCAGTCGCGGTACCGCTCGTTCATCAGTCTGATCCGAAGGTCGCCGTCGACGACGTGAACGGCATCGCGCATCGAGTTCATGGTCAGCCTGTGGAGCGCCTCGGAGCTTCTGATCTCCTCCTCGGCGTTCCGGTGGTCGGTGATGTCCTGGACCGCGCCGAGAATCCTCGTGGTGCGCTTCTCCGGTTCATTCCACTCGGGCTTCGCGTAGTCGCGGACCCAGCGGACCTCGCCGCTGCCCGTCCGGATGCGGTACTCGACCACGGACTCCTGACCGGCGAGAAGCTGCTCGAGCTGCCGGCGGGCGACGGGCAAGTCACTTCTGTGAATGAGCGATTCCCAGCCGCCGCGGGCGGCGAGCTCTTCCCTCGTCCATCCCGAGATGCGCTCGAGCGCGCCCGTGACCCACTCGGACACGAGCGACCCGTCCTTCTCGACGCGGAACGCGTAGGCAAGGTCCGACGTGAGGTTCGATATCTCCCGGTAGCGATCCTCGCCGTAGGCGAGCGAGCTCTCGATGTTCCTCAGCCACGTCACGTCGACCCCGACCCCCCACTGTCCCCAGCCCTGGATCGGCAGCCTGTCCGAGATGTTCGACCAGGAGATGACGCGCTTCGTGCCGTCCTTGTGCGTGAGTTCCCACTCCCAGTTGCGATAGTCGTGACCCCGCTCCTTCCACTCGGCCTCCAGGCTCTCGCGGAACTCCGAATCGGGGTAGAGCATCAGGAGGATCTCGTCGACGCCGATGACCTCCTCGGCGGCATACCCCGTGACTCGCTCGCACTCGGCGTTCCACGCGCAGATCCTGCCCTTGTTGTCGAACGCGAAGACCATCACCGGCATGTTCTGGACGATCTTGCGGAGCTGCTCCTCGCGCTCGCGCACTGTCTCCTCGACGCGGATGCGCTCCGTGAGCTCACGCTTGATCTCGCGTGTCTTGCGAGCCACCTCCCGCTCGAGCGACCATGACCAGTAAAGGGCTCCGGCGAGCAGCATCACGAGCGGGATGCCGATCCACGCCAGGATCTTGAGCACGCGCCACCGCACGGCGGGTCCCTCCTCCGGGAACCAGCGCGAGCGGATCTCCTGGTCGATGCCCGCCGCCTTGACCGACGAGTGGCCGGCCGCCAGGGCGGCCAGCAGCTCCTCGTTTCCCCTCTGCACGGCGAAGCAGTAGTCGTGCGGGAGGAGCTCGGGTCCGACCGGCTCGATGACGTGGGTCAGGCCGTCGCTATGCAGGTGGAAGAGGCCCTGCAGCTTCCCGGTGAGCACACAATCGTGCTCGCCGGCTGCGAGAAGCGCGAACGCGTCGCTGGGGTGCTCGACGGCGATGATCCGGTCCGTGAGCCCGGTCTCGAGGAGGTAGTCGTGCATGATGTCGCCGTCCTGCACGATGATGGCTGCGCCCCGGGCGTCCTCGAGCGAGCGGAACGTCGACCCCTTGCGGGCGAAGAGCGAGTGGGTGACGACGGTATGCGTGTGCGAGAAGGAGAAGTGCTCCTCCCGGGCGGGGGAGCGGAACATGCCGGTGATGAGGTCGGCGCGCCCCTCGCGGAGATCCACGATGACCTCGCGCCAGGGGCCCAGTCGGATCTCGATGTCGAGGCCCGCCTCCTTCGCGACGGCTCTCGCGAGGTCAACGTTGTATCCGGCGGGCTGCCCTGCATCGTCGAGGAACTCGTACGGCGGGTAGTCCTCGTCTCCCCGAACGATGAGCGGCGCGCCCTCCTGCGCGGCCGCCGGTGGGGCAGGGGCGAGGATGGACGCGGTCGCCGTCGGGGTGGGGGCGGGCACGGTCGCGCCCGCGACGAGCGCCAGCGCGAGCAGCGCCGCTGTTGCCGCGACGCGTATGTGGGCTTTTCCGGTCATCGCGAGCGCTCTCATCGGCTTCGCCCTTGCGGGCGTGTGGTTGTCCGAGTCTCTGCGTATCCTATCATCGGGACGTGCCAACGCAAGCGGCATTTGGGGCCGTCGCTAGTGGAGGGATCCCGTGTCGCGGGTCACGCTGTCGATGCCGGCGATCAGTGAGTCGGAGCTGAAGGGTTTCGGCAGGAACGACCAGCGTTCGCACCGCTCGAGCCGTCGCGCGACGTCGTCGCCCGCGTATCCGCTCGAGACCAGGATCGGGATGTCGGGACGGAACTCCCGGAGCCGGCGGAAGACCTGCTCGCCGTCCATGTCCGGCATCGACATATCGAGCACGACGCAGTCGATGTCGGACGCGTGTTCCGAGAAGAAGTCGATCGCGCTCCGACCATCGACGGCCGTCTCCACGCCGTACCCGGCTCTGCCGAGCAGCGTCGCGCCGACCCTCCTCACGAGGTCCTCGTCGTCCACGAGCAGCACCTGTGTCCGCGCTGGTTCCCGTTCGCCCGCGGCCCCGGTCCGCCGTTCGCACGCCGGCGCCGGATCCTCCGCGTGGGTGACGCCCGGGAGGATGACCCGCACAGTCGTCCCGTTCCCGGGGGAACTCGTGATCCGGACATCGCCACCGTGCATCCTGACGATGCCCTGCACGGCCGGAAGTCCCAGCCCCCGCCCCGTGAACTTCGTCGAGAAGAACGGTTCGAAGACCCTCCGAAGAATTTCCTCGTCCATCCCGCACCCGGTGTCACGCACCTCGATGTACGGACAGGGTGCCTGGTCGCCGGGCCGTCCCTCGAAGAGACCCGCCTCCGCGCCGTCGAGGACTCCGGTGCTGAGCGTCACGTCGCCCTGCTCATCGCCGATGGCCTCGACGCCGTTCGCGATAAGGGCGCGTACGACCTGGGCGAGCTGGGTCCGGTCGGCCATCACCGGACCGACCGACGGCATCGCGAGGGTCAACGTGATGTGCTCCGGCACGAGCGAGAGCAGCGTGTCGCGCATGTCCCCGATCTCCTCCGCGAGATCGACCTGTACCGGGGTGCTCGCCGCCCGACCGGAGTACGCGAGCATCTGACGGCACAGATCGGACGCTCGCTGCGAGATCGTGCGGATCTCATCGAGCGCCGCGGCCGCGGAGGAAGAGCGCGGCAGGTCGAGGAGAGCGAGGTCCGCGTTGCCGAGTATTCCGGTGAGCAGGTTGTTGAAGTCGTGCGCGATGCCTCCCGCCAGCACGCCCAGGCTCTCGATCCGCCGAGCCTGCCTGATCTGATCCTCGAGGCGCGCCCTCTCCTCGTCGTCCCGGAGTCGCTCGACGGCCGTCGCGATATTCTCCGCCACGAATGACATCAGTTCGAGGTCCCGGGAGCCGAACGCGCTCTCGCTCTCGTAGCTCTGGACGACGACCACGCCGATGACGCCCCTTTGGGTGGTGATGGGGACTCCGAGCCACGCCATGGACCTTGTGCCACCGGCGCGCACGCCCTCCGTCCGCTCGAGTTCGTCGAAGGCCGACGCGGTCGTGAGCAGAGGCCTCCTCGTGCGCCGGACGTAGTCGGTTACCGAGGCCTCTGCCTGCTGTGGTACGTGCAGCGGGATATCGTCGTACTCATCGTGGAAGCACTCGAAGCGATACGTATCGTCGTGCTTGTCGTACAGCGCGACGTAGAAGTTCCTGGTGTCCATGAGACCTGAGAGCGCGTCCCGTGTGGCTGTGAAGAGATCCGCCAGGCTGTGCGTGGCGTTCGCGGACCTCGAGATGTCGAGCATCGTCGACTGGAGACACTCAAGCCACTTGCGCTGCGTGATGTCGCTCACGATCGCGAAGACGAGATGTTCGCCGGCGATCTCGATGTTGCTGAGGCTGACCTCCGCCTCGAAGACGCTCCCGTCGTGCCTGGCGTGCAGCCACTCGAATCGCTGCGGCTCGCCGTCGAACGTGGCCGTGATCCTCTCGATCGCGGCCTCCCTCGAGTCGCGGCCGTCGGCCTGCTTCGGGGGGGAGAAGCGGTACGGCGGCTGCCCGATGATCTGCTCGCGCGTGCAGCCGAACATCTCGAGTGTCTTCTCGTTGCAGTCGATGAACGTGTCGCCACGGACGAGGAAGATCGCGTCGTTCGCCTGGTCGAACAGCGATCGGTAGAGCGTCTCACTGTCGCGGAGCGAGCGCTCCGCCTCGTGTCTCTGGGTCACGTCGATGATGAAGGAGAGCGAGGCCGGACGCCCATCCCAGTCGATGCGGACCGACCTGATCTCGACCCACCTCGTCTCGCCCCGCGCTGTGAGCACGCGCATCGCGTACGCGTTCTCGACCGGCTCGCCCCGAAGACGCCGGATGTGCCGATCGGTGACCGTCGCGCGGTCATCGGGGTGGACAAGTTCGATGAATGGTCTTGAGGAGAGGGTCTCCGAGTCGTGGCCCAGGATCTCCTCGACCACCGGATTGTGGAGCTTGAGCACGCCGTCCTGCGCGACGAGGATGGCCTCGGTCGCGTTCTCGAAGATGTTGCGCAGGCGCTCCTCGCGGACGGCGAGGTCCGCGTTGATGCGCTCGAGCGCGCGGACGCGTTCAAGCAGCGCCTTCTCGTCCGCGCTCCCGTTCGGGTCTGGTGTCCTGCTGTTCACTCGGTCCATCCCCCCGGCGTATCGGCGTGTCCCGCCCAGCCGCGGGACACCTTCCGAGAAGGAGACGGTGCAGGAATCCTGCCAGTTGGCGACCATCGGTCACGAACATGCAGGAGAGCGACGGCCGGGGGGGCAAGAGCGCGGGGCGGGCCATGTAACTTGCTTCTGAACAGGAGATTACGGTGAGAGGGATGAGTCGCCGCAAGCGGGCCGGGCGTCCCTCGACGACGACGCGTCGGAGAGACGCCCGGATCCGCGGAACAGACGTGCAGCGTGCGCGGCCGTGAGCCGCGAATCGCCCGACGAGTCGGGTTCGAGTCCGCCCCCTGCCGGGTGGGCTACTCGGCGGTCACGTCGAGGAACGCGGGGTCGCGCCAGAGGGGCTCGAAGTCCGGGTCGGTCCGGGCCCGGGGACCGAGGAGCGGGTCGCGCGACGTCGCCTCACCGAGTTGCTCGACGGCCTCGTCCGTGAGGCCGCCGCGGGAGAGGTAGCAGGCGTAATGGTAGTAGCACTCGGCGCTCTCTGGATACTGTCGCACGGCGCTTCGTCCGATCTCGATCGCGGATTCCTCGTCGCCGGACTCGAGCAGACGGTATCCCTCGAGGATGAGCGCGTCCTCCTTCCATATCATGAAGATACGCCTGAGCTCCGCGATCGGGTCCTCGGCGTCGTCGACCCGGAGGTCGCAGTAGACGTCGTTGTAGCCGCCGTACCCGGCGCCCTTCCGGACGATGAGGATGGCCGCGGACTGCATCCCGCGCGAGTCGCCGCCGGCCGCCTGCCCCGCCTCGAGCGCGCGCATCAGCCGCTCACCGAGAACGCCCTCCGTCTCCTCGAAGGCGCGCGACATCGCCAGGACGGTCTCCTCGCTCACGAGGATGTTCCCCTGCGCCGCGTGGTTCTCCCCGACGCGATGCCCGGCCCACTCCAGGCACTCGGCGCCCGTGTAGGCGTGGGCGTTCCCGGCCGCGTCGATGATGCCGACCTGGCGGCGCTCGCGCTCCTCATCGTCGAGGAGCAGCGCCTTCATGACCTCTTCGACGGGGAGTCCCTCCTCGAGCAGGTCGAGTCCCCTCGGTCCGAACGAGGTGTTGCCGTAGGCCTGCGAGGCGATCGCACCGACGTCGGCGCGGGCCCACGGAACGACGGCGCCGACAGCGAAGAACTTCGACTGCACGGCCACGCCGAGCTCCCCGGTCGCCGGGTCGAAACCGACGATCGAGAACGTCGCGACCGGTTCCGACGCGGACGCCGGCACGACCGTCGCCACGGTCAGCGCGAGCGCGCCGAGAAGCAGGCACGCGACGCAGATGGACCAACACGGTCCGCGCGTTCCTCTTGTTTCCATGGTTTCCTCCCTGGTCACGCGATCGTCTATTCGGAGACATCCTCCATCGTCGGATCGTAGGCGCCGCGTCGTGCCGCGCCGTTGACGGCCGCGCGATGGGCGAACGCCCGCTGCGCGGCGACCGCGTTCGCGGGGTTTCCACGCCAGACCGCGAGCGGCGGCGCCTGAAGCGCGCGACCGTACGAGAACGACAGCTCCCACGGCGCGTCGCCAATGCGGTTCATCGCGTCGAGATGGGCGGTCGCCTGCTCGGGGCTCTGGCCGCCCGAGAGGAACACGATGCCGGGGACGGCCGCGGGCACGACCCGGCGGAAGCAGCGGAGGGTCGCCTCCGCGACCTCCTGCACGCCCGCCTGCTCGGAGCATTCGCTTCCCGAGATGACCATGTTCGGCTTGAGCAGCATGCCCTCGTACTCGACGTTGTGCGCCATGAGCTCCGCGAACACGGTCGCGAGCGTGACGGTGGTGACGGTCTCGCACGTGTCGATGTCGTGCGTTCCGTCCATAAGAACCTCCGGCTCGACGATGGGAACCAGCCCGGCCTCCTGGCAGAGCGCCGCGTAGCGAGCGAGCGCGTGGGCGTTCGCGTCGATGCACGTCGCCGTCGGCATCTCATCTCCGATCGTGATGACGGCTCGCCACTTCGCGAACCTCGCGCCGAGCGAGAGGTATTCGGCGAGCCTGTCGCGGAGTCCGTCGAGCCCCTCGGTGACCTTCTCGCCCTCGAATCCGGCGAGCGGCTTCGCGCCACGGTCGACCTTGATGCCGGGGATGATGCCCCGTCCGGCCAGAAGCTCGGGGAACGGCACGCCGCTGGCCGTCGACTGGCGGATGGTCTCGTCGAAGAGAATGACGCCGCTGATGTGCTCCTCGACGTCCGGCGCCGTGAAGAGAAGCTCGCGGTACGTCCGGCGCGTCTGTTCGGTGGACTCGACGCCGATGCCGTCGAATCGCTTCCCGATCGTCCCCGTGCTCTCGTCGGCGGCGAGGATGCCCTTCCCCGGTGCGACGAGTTCCAGCGCGGTCGCTCTGAGTTCCTCGATGTTCATCCTGTCCTCCTGTCCGAGATGGTCCGTGTGGGTGACAGCGCCAGGAGCGCTGTCGCCGTGAGTGCGAGCGCGGCGCCGAAGACGAAGGGGGCCGATGGGCCGAAGCCGGCCCACGTCCCGGCGCCCTGCCACAGGAGTCCCGCGAGAAGGCTCGCGGGGAAGGCGGTGACGCCGACGGCCGCGTTGTAGATGCCGTACGCGGTTCCGCGTCGCTCCGCCGGTACGAGATCGGCGACGTAGGCCTTGGCCGTGCCGTGGGTCAGACCGTAGTAGACGCCGTAGACGCCCATGAGGGTCCAAGTGTGCCATCCGGTCCGCGCGAAGGCGAACCCCGCATATACGAGAGCGTACAGCAGCCACCCCGCAATGAGGAAGCGCTTCCGCCCGAGTCTGTCCGAGAGCGCGCCCGCGGGGCTCGACACCGCCGAGTACACGAGATTGAAGGTGATGAGCATCCCGAGCACGCCGGCGACCGTGAGGCCCGCGTGCTGAGCCCGGAGGATCAGAAACGCGTCCGATGAGTTGCCGAGCGTGAAGAGCACGATGATGACGAGGAACCTCTTGAACCGCGAGTCGAACCCGGCGAGCGAGAAGCTCGGCCGCACGCGACTCTCCCGGGGGAGCCGCGTCTCCTTCGCCCCGACCGCCAGGACGATGACCGCGAGCGCGGCGGGGATCATGCTCGCGAGCACGACCGTCCGGAACGTCCCGCGCGTCAGGAACTCGGTGCTCTCCTGAGCTCTCAGGAGTACGAGAAGCGCGATCCCGATGCCGATGAGGGCCCCGGCCGTATCCCCGGCCCGATGGAGGCCGAAGGCGATCCCCCGTCTCCGCTCGTCGATACTGTCGGCGATGAGCGCGTCGCGCGGCGCGGTCCGGATGCCCTTCCCGACGCGGTCGGCGAACCGGACCGCGAGCACGGTTCCCCACGATCCCGCGAGGTACAGGAAGGGCTTCGCGATCGTCGAGACGCCGTAGCCGACGACGGCCGGCCACTTCCTGGTGCCGAGCCGATCGGAGAACCACCCCGAGAAGAGCTTGAGTATGCTCGCCGTCGTCTCGGCCGTGCCCTCGACGACGCCGATGACCGTGGTTCGCACGCCGAGAACGTTGAGCAGGAAGAGCGGAATGAGATTGACGATCATCTCGCTCGAGATGTCGGTCAGGAAGCTCGTGACCGTCACGATCCAGACGTTCCGGGGGAGGGAGCGTCTGGTCGCGGCCGCGTCCTTGAGCGGAGCCTTGTCGCGTCGGGTCATGTCGCCTTGCCTCCGACTCCTCGCGATCAGCGCGATGCCTCAATGATACCGGAGGCCCCTCGGAGAACGTCGCACGAGTGTAGCGGCGGCGCCCCGCCCCGGCAAGCCGTCAGCGCGGTGACGGCCCACAATTCGCCGCTTTTCGGGCGTTGTTGGGTTGACACTCAGCGGGGGGCGGTAGTAAACTCAGGGGCCAATATCACCGCGGCCCGGAAGCGTCGCGTCGCGGTGTCCGGTCACCGCGGCCTGCACACACCGCGCCGCGGTGTATCTGTGTCGGACGCGTGCGGGATTGCTGGATGGAAGCTCGGTAGGTAGGCGCGAGCGCTTGCCTATCGTTCCATGTTGAGCGCCCCCGGCACCACGCGACCGGCGCGGCAGCGCATCGACATTGGACCGGCGGAACGACACGGGTGGGCGTGCACACGTGCCCGGTGAACCATCGGAGGTGTGGATGAGGCTCAAGCTGAGCGCAGAAGTCATCAAGGGAGACCTCGTCGAGCGGGTGGAGGAGCTCTCCGGCCAGAACCTGTCCGCATGCTACCAGTGCGGGCGGTGCTCCGCCGGCTGCCCGGTCGTGGGGGAGATGGACATCGTTCCGAGCGAGGTGATCCGCCTGCTGCAGCTCGGCCAGGTGGAGCCCGTGCTCGACTCGGAGACGATCTGGATCTGCGCCTCGTGCCTCCAGTGCGCGTCGCGCTGTCCGCGCGGCGTCGAATTCTCGAGCATCTGCGACGCTCTTCGCGCCATCGTGCTCCGGAAGCGTCTGAGCGGCACGGTCGTCGACGCGGACGAGGTCACGAGGACCATGGTGTCGGACGCGCCGCAGATGGGTGTGGTCGGGGCCCTGAGGAAGCTCAACGGATAGGAGTCGGAGGCACAGATGAAGATACCGTACTACCCCGGCTGCACGCTGCACGAGCGCGCCCTCGATTTCGACAAGGCGTCGAGAGAGTGCGCGCGGGCGCTGAACGTCGAGCTTGAGGAGCTCGACATCTGGACGTGCTGCGGAGCCGTCTTCCCGCTGACGACCGACTCGGTCATGGACATCCTCGCGGGCGTGAGGAACCTGGCCTACGCCTCGCGGCTCGGCGACAAGGTCGTGACGCTCTGTTCGTATTGCTACAACGTGCTCAAGCGGGCCAACCGCGTCATGCGGGAGGATCCGGAGAAGCGCGAGAAGGCCAACCTGTTCCTCAGAGCAGACACGGACGCCCGCGAGAACATCGAGAGCTATCTGAAGGAGGACTACGTCGGGCAGGTTGAGGTCCTCCATTACATCGAGATGCTCCGCGACGTCGTCGGCTTCGACAAGATCCGCGAGCGCGTGAAGACCGACCTGTCCGGTCTCAAGGTGGCTCCGTACTACGGATGCATGCTGCTGAGGCCGAAGAAGGAGATGGAGTTCGACGACCCGGAGCAGCCGACGATCTTCGAGGATTTCCTCGATGCGATCGGTTGCGGCGTCGTCGATTTCCCGATGAAGACCGAATGCTGCGGCGGGTTCCAGGTCGTCCGCGAGGAGGACACTGCGGTCGCCTGCTCACAGACCGTCGTCAACTCGGCGGCGCGCCGCGGCGCGGACCTCATCGTGACGACGTGTCCGCTCTGCCGGTACAACCTCGATGGCCTGCAGAAGCAGATGGCTAAGAGCGTCACCGGCTTCCGGAAGATCCCGGTCATCTACTTCACGCAGCTTTTGGGCATCGCGCTCGGGATCGACGAGGAGCATCTCGACTTCAGCGACAACTACGTTGACCCGCGGCCTCTGCTGGCCGAGAAGAGCCTGGTCTAGGGGAGGAGTGATGGAACATCGCATAGGCGTCTTCGTCTGCCACTGCGGCTCGAACATCGCCGGCGTGGTGGACGTGAAGCGGGTCGCCGAGGAGCTGGCCGACTACCCGGGCGTCGCGTACTCGACCGACTACACGTACATGTGTTCGGACCCCGGCCAGAATCTCGTCAAGGAGGCGATCAGGGAGCACAACCTGACGGGCGTCGTCGTGTCCGCGTGCTCCCCGACGCTCCACGAGGCGACCTTCAGGCGCGCGGGTGTCGGCGCCGATCTGAACCCGTACATGGTTGAGATCGCCAACATCCGCGAGCAGTGCAGCTGGGTTCACATGGAGGACAAGGAACGGGCGACCGAGAAGGCGATCCGGATCATCAGGACCATGATCGAGAAGGTCAAGCAGGACGAAGCGCTCGATCCGATCGCGGTCCCGGTGACGAAGCGCGCACTCGTGGTGGGTGGCGGCGTGGCGGGGATACAGGCCGCGCTCGACATCGCGAACTCCGGGCACGAGGTCATCCTCGTGGAGAAGGAGCCGTCGATCGGCGGGCACATGGCGCAGCTCTCCGAGACCTTCCCGACCCTGGACTGCTCGCAGTGCATCCTGACCCCGAAGATGGTCGATGCGTCGCAGCACCCGCGCATCAAACTGATGACGTACTGCGAGATCGACGAAGTCTCCGGTTACGTCGGGAACTTCAAGGTCAAGATCCGGAAGAAGGCCGCGTACGTCAATCGCGACGTCTGCACGGGGTGCGGGCTGTGCTCCGAGAAGTGCCCGGCGAAGACCGACTCGGAGTTCGAGGAGGGGCTGGCGAAGCGCAAGGCCATCTACACGCCGTTCCCGCAGGCCGTGCCGAACAAGCCCGTGCTCGATGCCGAGCACTGCCTCTACATGCAGAGCGGCAAGTGCGGCATCTGCGCGAAGATCTGCCCGGTCGACGCGGTCGACTATGAGCAGAAGGACGAGATCGTGGAGGAGGAGGTCGGCGCCATCGTCGTCGCGACGGGCTACGACCTCTATCCCGTTGTGAACATCGGCGAGTACGGCGGCGGCAGGCTCAAGGACGTTGTGACGAGCCTCCAGTTCGAGCGGCTGCTCTCCGCGTCCGGTCCGACGAGCGGCGAGGTGCGCAGGCCCTCGGACGGCAAGGTGCCGAAGGAGGTCGTGTTCCTCACCTGCGTCGGCTCGCGCGATCCCGAGAGCCACATGCCCTACTGCTCCAAGATCTGCTGCATGTATCTGACCAAGCACGCGATGCTCTACAAGCACAACGTGCACGACGGTCAGGCCTACCTCTTCTACATGGACGTCCGGACCGGCGGGAAGGGGTACGAGGAGTTCTACCAGCGAGCGACGGAGGAGGACGACGTTCTCTACATCCGGGGCAAGGTCTCGAAGCTCTTCGAGGAGGACGGCAAGGTCATCGTCTGGGGCGTCGACACGCTGACGGGCCAGAAGGTCGAGGTCGCGGCCGACATGGTCGTGCTCGGCCTCGCGATGGTCCCGAACACAGCCGCCCTCGAGCTCGCGAAGAAGCTCAAGATACAGGTCAACGAGTGGGGCTTCCTTTCGGAGGCTCACCCGAAGCTCAGGCCCGTCGAGAGCCTCGCGCCCGGCTTCTATCTCGCCGGCGCCGCGCAGGGGCCGAAGGACATTCCGGACGCCGTGGCTCAGGCGTCGGGCGCCGCGAGCAAGGTCGCGTCGCTCTTCGCCGAGAAGGAGTACCACCGAGAGCCGATCATCGCGTTCGTCGACGAGGACGATTGCGCGGGCTGTCGCGTGTGCGTCTCGGTCTGTCCGTACGATGCGGCCCAGTTCGACGAGGAGAAGAAGGTGGCGCACATCCAGGAGGCGATCTGCGAGGGCTGCGGCGCGTGCATCGCGGCGTGTCCGTCCGGATCCGTGACGCAGAAGAACCTCACCGACGACCAGCTTTTCCACATGGTCACGGCGGCCCTGGAGGACTGATATGTTCGAACCGAGAGTCATGTGCTTCTTCTGCAAGTGGTGCACCTATGCCGGCGCCGATCTCGCGGGGACATCACGCAAGCAGTACCCGCCGAACGGCGTCGCAGTGCGCGTCAACTGCAGCGGGCGCGTGGATCCGCAGCACATTCTGTGGGCGTTCAGGGAGGGGGCGGACGGCGTGCTGCTGGGAGGGTGTCATCCTGGTGACTGCCACTACCAGGACGGCAACTACAACACGATGCGGAGACTGTCGCTCCTCAAACCGATGCTCAAGGAGCTCGGGATCAACCCCGACCGGGTCCGGCTCGAGTGGATCTCGGCGGCCGAGGGCGACAAGCTCGTGCGCGTGATGAATGAGTTCGTCGATCACATCCGCGAGCTCGGCCCGCTCACCGTCGATCTGGGCGAGGATCTCGCGGGTGTGGAAGGTCCGCCGGGTGTCGCTGCCGCGACGCCGAAGCGGAAGCCGGTCGCCGGCAAGCCGGCGGCTGCCGCTCGCGCGGCAGCTAAGCCGAAGCCGAAGGCTTCGGCATCCAAGGGCAAGGGAAAGAGATCCACAGCGAAGACGAAGTAGCTTGAGGACGGACGGGGAGGGGTGACAAGCCCTCACCCCCCGTCGGACGAACAGGAGGAATGCCTGCGATGGCAGAGGACATGGTCACCATCCACGTGATGGGAAAGGCGTACGAGGTCCCCTCGAACCTCACCATCATGAAGGCGATGGAGTACGCCGGCTACCAGTTCATCAGAGGGTGTGGGTGCCGGGGGGCGTTCTGCGGAGCCTGCGGCACGGTCTACCGCACGAAGGACGACTACCGGCTCAAGGTCGGGCTGGCGTGCCAGGAGATGGTGCAGGACGAGATGTACCTCGCGGAGATCCCGTTCTTCCCGGGGAACAAGGCGACGTACGATGTCGAGAAGCTCAAGCCGACCTCCGAGACGATCCTCAAGCACTACCCGGAGGTCTTCCGCTGTCTCGCCTGCAACGCGTGCACGAAGGCCTGTCCGCAGGACATCGAGGTGATGGAATACGTGCAGGCGGCGCTTCGCGGCGACATCGCCAAGGCGGCCGACCTGTCGTTCGACTGCCTGCTCTGCGGGCTCTGCGCGTCGCGCTGTCCGGCGGAGATCGTGCAGTACAACGTGGCCCTTCTGTGCCGCCGGCTCTACTCGAGCAAGGTCGCGCCGCGCGCGGAGCATCTCGCAAAGCGCGTGAAGGAAGTGAAGAAGGGCAAGTTCGACAAGGAGATGGCGAAGCTCAAGAAGATGAAGAAGCCCCAGCTCGCGAAGCTGTATGCGGAGCGCGAGATCGAGCCGGCTGAGTAGGAGGAGGGCGCGTGTACACCGGAAAGATGCTTGAATCGATGAAGCGCCTGGAGGCCACCCGCAACGAGCGGTTGGGTCAGGAGATCCCGCTTCTCTCCCCCGAGGCCAGGCAGGAGCTGCTCGAGGGGTTCCACCCGGATTTCAAGGACGACGTGTTCCGGACCCTCAAGGTGGGACCGTCGAAGGGCGACCGGGCGCCGAAGGAGCTGGTCGACGCGTTCGAGGCGTACAGCGCGATCGATCCGGCGAAGTTCGATCTGTCGGATGTCGACCGTGATGTGGATGTTCTGATCATCGGCGGCGGCGGCGCGGGCGCCGCGGCCGCGCTGGTGGCGGCGGAGCACGGTGCGGACGTGCTGCTCGCCACGAAGCTCAGGCTCGGCGATTCGAACACCGTGATGGCGCAGGGCGGCATCCAGGGCGCCGACAAGGCGAACGACTCTCCGGCCATCCACTACCTGGACGTGATGGGCGGCGGGCGCTACTTCAACGACCCTGATCTCGTCGAGGCGCTCGTCACCGACGCGCCTGATGTCCTGGCCTGGCTCGAGAAGCTCGGCGTGATGTTCGACAAGGAAGCCGACGGCACGATGATCTCGATCCACGGCGGCGGCACATCGCGCAAGCGCATGCACGCGGCGCGCGACTACACCGGCGCCGAGATCATGAAGACTCTGAAGGACGAGGTGCTCAACCGCGAGATCCCCGTCATGGAGTTCGCCGCGGCCTACGAGCTTCTGACCGACGGCAAGAAGGTCACCGGCGCGATCCTCTACAACATGGAGACCGAGGGGTACCTGGTCGTCCGCGCCAAGACCGTCATCATCGCCACCGGCGGCAGCGGCAGGCTCCACGTCATGGGCTTTCCGACGAGCAACCACTACGGCGCCACGGCGGACGGCCTCGTGCTCGGTTACCGCGCGGGCGCTCCGCTCACCTTCATGGACACGATCCAGTACCATCCGACGGGCGCCGCATACCCCGAGCAGATCCTGGGGCTCCTGGTGACCGAGAAGG
Source organism: uncultured bacterium (assembly GCA_964487295.1). Lineage (GTDB taxonomy): Bacteria > Joyebacterota > Joyebacteria > Joyebacterales > Joyebacteraceae > JAPEKQ01. The sequence goes on from CAZAQL010000001.1 coordinate 16,636, forward strand.
TCCGCGGCATCGGCGGGCAGATCGTGAACGATGAAGGCAACCGGTTCATCTACGAGCTCGAGACGCGCGACGTCGAGGCCGCGGCGATCATCCGCGAGTGTCTCGGCCGCAAGAAGGGCGTCACGACGCCGTCCGGTCAGCCCGCGGTCTGGCTCGACACGCCGATCATCGACGTGATGCACGGCGAGGGCACGATCAGATCGCGCATCCCGGCGATGTACCGGCAGTACGAACGGTTCGGGATCGACATGACGAAGGTCCCGATCCTCATCTACCCGACGCAGCACTACCAGAACGGCGGACTCACGATCGACGCGACCGGCGAGACGAAGGTGAAGAACCTCTTCGCAGCCGGCGAGGTCGCGGGTGGCATCCACGGGCGGAATCGCCTGATGGGCAACTCGCTCCTGGACGTCGTCGTCTACGGCCGGCGCGCCGGAGAGGCGGCGGCCGAGCGGGCCGCGGGGATGAAGAAGGCCGGGAGGATGACGCTTCAGCATCTCGAGAAGTTCCACAAGGATCTCAAGGCGGCGCGCGTCGGCAAGGGGCGGGTGGCGCCCGTCCTGCTGCCGGAGTACCGCCGCACGGAGACCGTCGATCACCGTATCGGCGCTCTCGACTAGCAGAGACGAATCCGGCCGGGTGTGGCGACTGCGCCGCCCGCCCGAGCCGGGGCTCTGTCTCGGCGCCGGTCCGGCTCCGCCCGCCGTTGAGACGGCAGTGCGGCCTTCGACGAACGCCGGCTCGACGCCGGCGAGGGGGTGAGGAAGGGATGAGGGCATTGATCCTGGGGCTCGGAGATCCGGGTCTTGCGGGAGAGCGGGTCGGACTCGAGGTGGCGCGGGAGCTCCATTCCACGCTGGATGATCCCGAGGTCGACATCATCGAGACGAGGGTCTCGGGAATCGACCTGTTCGAGATCGTCGCCGGGTACGACAAGGTCGTCATCGTCGACTGCGTCCGAACGGGCGAGGGCGGTTTCGGGGAACTCTGCCGTCTCGGGCTCGACGACCTCGAGCTGGTTCCGAAACGGAAGGCCGATCACGGCGTGGAGTACAGAGCCAAGATAGAGATCGACGGCGTCTCCGACCTGGCCATGCCGGGCGAGATCTCCGTCTATGCCATCGAGGTGACCGACGACGTCGCCGATGGCCCGGATCTGAAACCTGTCGCGCGCGAGGCGGTTCTCAGGCTCGTCGATGAGATCGCACGCGAGGAGTTCGGCGGCAGGATGCGAGAAAGCGGGTGGTACTGAGGCAGAACGCAGCTTCACATGAAGGAGGGCTTTCCCTTGGCAGAGGAGAAGCGGCTCACGAAGGAAGAACTGGTCAAGAAGGCTGAGAAGCCGAGTCACGACGCCATGGTGCTGCACCCGTTCTACGGGGGCAAGTACCAGGTCGTCCCGAAGTGCGTCATCCGCAGCCTGGATGACTTCTCCATCTGGTACACCCCGGGCGTAGCGGCGCCCTGCAAGGACATCCACGCTCACCCCGAGGCCGTCTACGAGCACACGAACAAGAAGAACACCATCGCCGTCGTGACCGACGGCACGCGCGTGCTGGGGCTCGGAGACATCGGTCCGCACGCCAGCCTCCCGGTCATGGAGGGCAAGGCTCTCCTTTTCAAGTACCTGGGCGGCGTCGACGCCGTGCCCATCGCCGTCGACACGAAGGACCCGGACGTCCTGATCGAGACAACGAAGCTCATCAGCCCCGCGTTCGGGGGGATCAACCTCGAGGACATATCGCAGCCGAAGTGCTTCCGCGTTCTCGAGGAGGTACGCGCCGCGCTCGACATCCCCGTCTGGCACGACGACCAGCAGGGGACGGCGGCCATCACCGTGGCGGGCGCCATCAACGCCGTCAAGGTCGTCGGCAAGGAGTTCGACAAGGTCAGGATCGCGATGATCGGCGCGGGAGCGTCCAACGTCCGGATCGCGCACCTTCTGATCAGCGCGGGCGCCGACCCCGGCAAGATCATCATGTGCGACAGCCGCGGCACGCTCCACGAGGGCAGGAAGAACGACTTCCTGCCGGACTACAAGGAGAAGTGGGAGCTCGCGCAGCTGACGAACGAGGCGAACCTGGACGGTGACCCGGGCGACGCCTGCAAGGGCGCCGACATGCTCATCGCGCTCTCGAAGCCGGGTCCCGACACGGTCAAGAAGGAGTGGATCGAGGCCATGGCGAAGGACGCCATCGTCTTCGTCTGCGCCAATCCCGTTCCGGAGATCTGGCCGTGGGAGGCGAAGGACGCGGGAGCCCGGATCGTGGCGACGGGCCGCTCCGACTTCCCGAACCAGGTCAACAACTCCCTCGGATTCCCGGCCATCTTCCGGGGCGCGCTCGACGTCATGGCGAAGACCATCACGGACGAGATGTGCATCGCGGCCGCCGAGGAGATCGCGCAGTGCGCCGAGGACAAGGGGCTTCGCGAGGACTACATCGTTCCGGCCATGACCGAGTGGGAGACCTTCCCGCGGGAGGCCGTGGCCGTCGGAATGAAGGCTATCGAACAGGGCGTCGCGCGTGTTAGCATCTCGCGCGAGGATCTCTACAAGATGGCCGAGGCGAAGATCAGGGAGGCGAGAGAGCAGGCCCACGTTCTTATGAGGGAGGGCCTCATACCTCCTGCGCCGGAGCTCTAGGAAGCACGCACACTCCAGAGATCGCACGGGCGGCCGCCCGGCCGCCCGTGCGGTCTCGGAATCCCGGGTTCCGCATGACTGAAGAGCTGCATCCTACCGACACCGAGCTCGTGACCGCCGCGAAGAACGGCGACAATGAGGCCTTCGGCCAACTCGTCGAGCGGCACGAGGCGAACGTCTACGGTCTCTGTCTCAAGATGCTCAAGAACCCCGAGGACGCCGAGGACTGCCTCCAGGAGGTCTTCGTCAAGGCGTACAAGGCGCTTCCCGGTTTTCGCGAGGAGGCGCGGTTCTCCACCTGGATCTACCGGATCGCGACCAATGCCGCCCTCATGCGCATCCGCAAGAAGAAGCTCGATACGGTGTCCCTCGACCAGCCGGTCGAGCTCGGAGAGACGAAGGTCCCGCGCGAGGTCGCGGACTGGACCACCGATCCCTCGACCAACGTCATGAACGATGAGCTCTCCGCCGTGCTCACTCAGCACATCAACGACCTTCCGCCCAACAACAGGATCGTGTTCGTGCTCCGGGACGTGCACGGTCTCTCGACCGACGAGACGGCCGGCGTGCTCGGGCTGACCGCCCCGGCGGTCAAGTCGAGGCTGCACCGGGCCAGGCTGTTTTTGCGCGAGCGCCTGTCGGAGTACTACGCTCGTGGAGGGCCCCCCGCGTGACACGTGAATCGTTCTGCGCGGTTCTGAATCGAAAGTGTGTTGCACAATCACTCAATCGGCAGCAAGGAGGACGCAGAATGTTCGAAAAGAGACGGATCGTCGCCACCGCGCTTCTGGCGGTGCTTCTTACCACGGCCGTGCTGGCCGTCTCGTGTGGCTCACGCCAGCCCGAGATCATCCCTCGCTCAGTGCTTCTGGGCAACCCAGAGAAGATGCGCGCCCGCATCTCCCCGAGCGGCGAGATGCTGGCCTACATCGCCCCGGTCGATGACGTGCTCAATGTGTGGGTCAGGACCATCGGTGAGGATGACGACCGGGCCGTCACGACGGACGACCACCGTGGCATCTTCCAGTACTTCTGGAGCCAGACCGACGACGAGATCTTCTACCTGCAGGACACGGACGGGGACGAGAACTGGCGGCTGTACGCCGTCAACCTCGAGACCGGCGAGGAGCGGGACCTCACGCCGTTCGACGGCGTTCAGGTCCGCATCGTCGAGTACTCCAAGCACCACCCCGGCACCATGCTCATCGCGATGAACCAGCAGGACCCGAGGCTTCACGACGTCTACAGCCTCGATCTCGTTTCGGGAGACCTGACCATGGCGACCAGGAACCCCGGGAACATCGTCGGCTGGGTGACCGACTTCGATCTCCAGGTGCGCGGCGCGGTCGCGATGATGCCCGACGGCGGCACCGAGCTCCTCGTGCGCGAGGATGAGGACGCCTCCTGGGAGTCGCTCATCCAGTGGGGTTCCGAGGACAACATGTCGAGCGGCCCGCTGTCCTTCACGAAGGACGGCGACGCGATGTACATCATCGACTCGCGCGGCGTGAACGCCGGACAGCTCTACCTGTACGATCTCGCAACGGGCGAGAAGACGCGCATCGCCGGCGACGACAAGTACGACGTCGAGGACGTGATGTTCAACCCGGACACCTGGGAGATCGAGGGCGTCGCGTTCCTGAAGGACCGGATCGAGTGGACCTTCATGGACGACGAGGTCGCCGCCGACTTCGAGGCGGCCGGCATGCTCGACGAGGGCGACTACGGCGTCTACTCGCGCGACCGCGCGAACGACACGTGGGTCGTCGCCTTCACGAAGGACGATGGTCCCGTCGTCTACTACACGTTCGACAGGGATACCGACGAGGGCACGTTCCTCTTCAAGCACCGCACTGACCTCGACCAGTACACGCTCGCGCCGATGGAGCCGATCTCCTTCGAGTCGCGCGACGGGCTGACGATCCACGGGTACATCACGTACCCGCCGGGGCTCGGGCGGCAGAACCTCCCCATGGTCCTCAACGTGCACGGCGGCCCGTGGGCACGCGACCAGTGGGGTTACAACCCGGAGGCGCAGTGGATGGCCAACCGCGGCTACGTCTGCCTCCAGGTCAACTTCCGCGGCTCCACCGGCTACGGCAAGGAGTTCCTCAACGCCGGCGACAAGGAGTGGGGAGCGAAGATGCACGACGACCTCATCGACGCCGTGAACTGGGCGGTCGATGAGGGGATCGCGGATCCGGACCGCATCGCGATCTACGGCGCGTCCTACGGCGGCTACGCGGCGCTCGTGGGCGCGACGTTCACGCCCGACGTGTTCAAGTGCGCCGTCGCCATGATGGGCCCGTCGAACCTCATCACGTTCATCGAGACCACCCCGCCCTACTGGGCGTCGATGATCGAGATGATGTACCTGAGGGTGGGCAACCCCCAGACCGAGCGTGAGATGCTCATGGAGCGCTCTCCTCTTTTCAAGGTCGACCAGATCGAGATCCCGATGCTCGTCGCGCAGGGCGCGAACGACCCGCGCGTCGTCCAGGCCGAGTCCGAGCAGGTCGTCGAGGCGATGCGGGAGAAGGGCATCGACGTGGAGTACATGCTCTTCCCGGACGAGGGTCATGGCTTCGCGCGACCGGAGAACCGGCTCAGGTTTTACGAGGCCGCTGAGCATTTTCTGTCGAAGCACCTGGGCGGCAGGGTCCAGGAGACCCCGGCCGGAGAGGGCGCTTAGGTCAACGAACCAGACGCGGAGCTTCCACCGCCAGCGATCTAGGGCGCGGTATGCGGGTCGCACCGGACACCCATGAAGCGGTGAAGCCATGCGTCGCAAGCGGGTGAGACACCATGGACGAGAAGCACGATTGCGAAGGCTGTCTGGAGTTCCTTGAGGTCCTCTCGGAGTACTACGACGGGGAGCTCGACGAGGCGATCGCCACCAGGCTCGAGCTGCACATGCGAGAGTGCAAGCGGTGCGAGGCGGTCGTGCGGACGTTCAGGCAGACCATCGTGCACTACACGACGACCCGCTGTCGGAAGGTGCCTTCGAACGTGCACCAGGGGCTCATGAACGCCCTCAGGAAGTGCATGGAGGAGTAGCGGGCTCGGCGGCGGTGAGCCGGGCGCCCCGGCCTCACTCCGGCGAAGCAATGCGAGAGACGCCCCGCGGGTCCCCGGACCCGCGGGGCGTTGCTTCTTCCCCGGCGCGCTGCGCCGCCCGGAGCGAGCCGCTGCGTCCGCCAGGACCCTCGCGGCGTCGCGTTTTTCCGCGACCGATCTTCGCGATTCGCATCGAAAGGGATGAGCGGTGGATGTCCGGAAGCGCGGGCTCGGCCGCTCTCTGAGCGTGAGCAGTTGTTCACATCGACCTCAGGACGGAAGGGAGGTGTTGGTTCAATGGAACTCGTCAAATGGAGGCCGAGAAAGGACGTTCTGAGCGTCCACGATGAGCTCGATCGTGCTATGGATCGGCTCCTCCGGGGCTGGGTGCCCGCCAACTCCTACGCCGGCCTCGACTGGAGCCCGAGCGTCGACATCGCCGAGAGCGACGACCGGTTCGTGGTGAAGGCCGAGGTGCCCGGCGTCGACAAGGACGACATCGAGATCAGTCTCGTCGACGGCAACCTCGTCATTCAGGGAGAGAAGAAGCAGGAGAGTGAGGAAGAGGGCAGGAACTTCTATCGGGTGGAGCGCAGCTACGGCTCGTTCAAGCGCGTCTTCGCCCTGCCCGCCCGCGTCGACATGGACCAGGTCAAGGCGTCCTACGAGGACGGCGTGCTCTCCGTCGTCATCCCGAAGTCCGGGGAGGCGAAGAGCAAGAAGATCCGGATCGAGAAGCCGGAGAAGGTCTAGGCCGAATCCCGGTCCGAGGGCCGGGTGGCGTCCGGCGGTTCGCGTCGGACGTCGGACCCGCCCGAGGACGGTCGACAACTGAGAGGGGCGGCCTCGCGGCCGCCCCTTCCGCTTGTTTGCGCCGCGCTCCGGGGCTAAGATGGTTTCAAGCAGCAGTGTCCGCGATGCGCCCGTCTCACGCAGGAGGTGATCATGCCGCCAGAGATGAAGCGAGGAGGCAGGCTCGTCGTGATCGGCGGCGACGCCGCGGGGATGAGCGCCGCGAGCCGGGCCAGGAGGCTTCGCCCGGACGTGGAGATCGTCGTGCTTGAGCGAGGAGAGATCGTCTCCTACGGCGCCTGTTCGCTGCCGTACTACGTCGCCGGACTGGTGCCGTCCCGCGACGACCTCATCGTTCATGATCCCGACTTCTTCCGTCGCGAACGGCATATCGACGTCCGCACCGGGGCCGATGTCGTGGCCGTGCATCCGCGGGAACGGACCGTCCTGTGCAGTACCGCTCTCGGCGAGGAGTCGTTGACCTACGACGCTCTCGTCATCGCAACAGGCGCGAAGCCCGTGAGGCCGCGGCTCCCGGGCGTCGACCTGCCGGGCGTCTTCACGCTCAGGTCCGTTCCCGACGGCGACGCCATTCGAGAGCGGCTGCGCTCTCTCGGGGCCCCCGAGCCCTCAGTCACGGGGAGCATCGACGGCACGCTCGAGGATCCTCCGGCAACGTCGCCTCCTCACGGGACGATCCGCGCGACGGTCGTCGGCGGCGGGTACATCGGACTGGAGATGGCCGAGGCTCTCGTCGCTCGGGGCGCGCGCGTGACGGTCATCGAACTCCTTCCGCGCGTTCTGTCGACATACGATCCCGACATGAGCGACCTTGTTCTCCGGGAGCTTCTGGACCGACAGGTGATCGTACGGACCGGAACGGGCGTCGAGGCGTTCGAGGCCGGCGAGGACGGGAGCGTCGGCTTCGTGCTCGCCGGCGGTCAGAGGCTCGCCACGGACATCGCTGTACTCGCCGTCGGCGTGAGGCCGCGCGTCGAGCTGGCCCGCGACGCCGGGATCGAGCTCGGCCGAACGGGCGCGATCGCCGTCGACCCGCGACAGGTCACGAGCGAGCCCGCGGTGCTCGCCGCGGGCGACTGCGCCGAGTCGCCTCACATCGTGACGGGCAGATCGGCGTGGATCCCGCTGGGCACGACGGCGAACAAGCAGGGGCGGCTCGCGGGTGAGAACGCTGTCGGTGGCGATGCGCGTTTCGGAGGCGTCGCCGGGACCAACGTGACGAAGATCTTCGGCCTCGAGGCGGCGCAGACAGGGCTCTCGACCGAGGCCGCCGAGAACGAGGGCATGGAGCCCGACTCCGTCCGCATCACGGGGGCGACGCGCTCGCATGCGTATCCCGGCGGCGGCAGGATCACGGTCAAGCTCATCTTCGAGCGCGGCTCCGGCCGGCTGCTCGGAGCGCAGCTCGTCGGGGCGGAGGGCGTCGCCAAGCGCGTGGACATCCTCGCGGCGGCGCTCGCCGCGGGCATGCGCGTCCACGACGTCGCGGCGCTCGATCTGAGCTACGCGCCCCCGTTCGCTCCGGTGTGGGATCCCGTCCTGATCGCGGCGAACCAGGCAGTGAAGAAACACGCGTCGGGACGCGACGAGTAGACAGGCCCGCGCGGTCCGGGTCGTCCGTGCCGCGCGACAACAGGCCGTTCGGAGGCAGGTGGGTCTTCATGAGCAACGGGTCGGAAGCAGACTCGGGCCGCCCGGCGGGCGACCCCGTGAACAGCGGTCGGGAGGACGGGACCGACGCCAGGGAGGCGGGCTCCACCATCCGGGGCATTCCGGTGTCGCCGGGCGTCGTTCATGGCCCGGTGATGCTGTTCGGCGACATTCTCGACGAGGTCGAGACTCGCGTCATCCAACCGTCGGAGGTCGACGCTGAGATCGAGCGGCTCCGCGAGGCCATCAGGCTCGTGAAGGAGGAGCTGGCGCGGGACGCCGAACGCATCTCCGGTCAGCTCGGCCAGAGCGAGGCCGACATCTTCCTCGTTCACACGATGATCCTTGAGGACAAGAAGCTCGTCGAGGAGATCGAGGAGCGCATTCGCACCGAGCTCATCAACGCCGATGCCGTCGTCGCCCAGGAGATGAAGCGGGTCAGTGGCGTGCTCCGCGCGTCGGATGATGCCTATCTCATGGACCGTTCGTACGATGTCACCGACATCGGGAAGCGCGTGATCGAGCGCATGCTCGGGGTCTGGGCGCACTGTCCCCTGACTCACCCGATGATCATCGTCGCGCGCGAGCTTCGGGCGTCGGACACGGTGTCGATGGACCGCGGGAGAGTCCTCGGCTTCGTCACCGAGATGGGCGGCCGGCAGGCGCACGCGGCGATCCTGGCGCGCTCGCTGGGCGTGCCGGCGATCGTGGGGGCGCACGGGATCGTGGACCGGGTACGCTCCGGCGACACGCTCGCCGTCGACGGCTCGACGGGCGAGGTCCTGATCAACCCGTCGACCGACGTCCTCGCCCGGTACATGCAGAAGCAGGAGCAGGAGGCACTCGACTGGGCCGCGCTGGCGCCGTATCGCGAGGCGGTAACGCGGACGGCCGATGGGACCCGCATCGAGCTCATGGCCAACATCAGCACGCCGGAGGAGTCGGTGGCGGCCACCGCTCTCGCCGTCGACGGTGTCGGACTGTTCCGGACCGAGATCCCGTTCATCGAGGCCGGTTTCTATCTGAGTGAGGACGCGCAGTACGCGGTCTACCGGAAGGCCGTCGAGGGCGTGGGCCGGGGCCCCCTGACGATCCGGACGCTCGATGTGGGCGGCGACAAGTTCATAGGTCGCGAGAATCCTCTCGCGGAGCACAATCCGCACCTGGGGTACCGGTCGATCCGCGTGTCGCTCGACCACCCCGACGTCTTCCTCGAGCAGCTGCGCGCGATCCTGCGGGCCGGCGCGCATGGCGAGGTCAGACTGCTTCTTCCCATGGTGTCGGGAATGGGGGAACTCCGCGCGGCACGGGATTTGCTCGATCAGGCGCGGGCATCGCTCGCGAAGGACGGAGTGCCGCACGCTCCGAACGTGCCGGTCGGGGTGATGATCGAGATCCCCTCGGCCGTGATGGTCGCCGACCGGCTCGCGGCCGAGAGCGACTTCCTGAGCATCGGAACGAACGACCTGGTTCAGTACGCGCTGGCCGTCGATCGAGGGAACACGTACGTCGACCATCTCTATCGGCCGTACGACCCCGCCGTGCTCGCGCTCATCGACCGGACCGTGCGCGCGGCGCGGGACGCCGGCAAGCCGGTCGCGGTCTGCGGGGAGATGGCCGGCGTGACCGAGTACATCCCCCTGCTGCTCGGCCTCGGGGTGCGCGAGTTCTCGGTCGCCATGAGCAGGATCCTCTTCGCGAGACGCGCGATCGCTCTGACCGACCTTGCCGAGGCTGAAGCCCTCGCCGCCCGGGCGCTCGGCGCCTCGACGGCGGCCGAGGTCGCCCTGGAACTCGGCATCAAGGGAGCATGAACTGAACTACCGGATTCGTACAGACACCCTTCGGACAGCGCTTGTCGCGACCGTCGCGCTGGTCCTGGCGCTCGGGGCGTCCGAGGCGGACGCACGCTGGCGTGCGACCGCCGACTCCCTCTACGCGGTGGCCGAGCTCCATTACCAGGGGTCTGACTTCGTCACCGCGGCGCGTCTCTATGGAGACATCACGGTCCTCCTCGACGAGCAGGAGGAGGCCGGGCTCGGATCGTACTTCGAGAAGCTCGGCGCCCGGGCCGCCTTCCTCAAGGCGCGGGCGTTCGAACGGGCGGGAGACTGGGAGCAGGCGGAGAAGGCATACGCCTCGGCGCTCCCCCTGATGCGGCCCATCGGCGACGCCGTCAACTTCCGCATGGCCGTCTGCCGGCTCGAGCAGGACGACCTCGAGGGCGCGACATCGCTCCTGCGCGCGATCGTCGAGGACGGCGAGGAGACCTCGTTCGACGAACGGGCGGTCGAGGCGCTCGGCGACGCGCACCGCCGCTTCTCGGAGTGGGACCTGGCCATCCAGTGGTATCGCCTGCTGCTGGCAAGGGCGCCATCCTACGACGAGCAGGCGCGAATCCACACCAGCATCGGGATGACGCACGAGGCTCGCGGCGACCGCGAGACCGCGATGCGCAGCTACGCCAGGGTCGTTGACGAGTTCCCCCGCTCGCGGCACGCGCACGATGCGATGAAGGAGGCCAGGAAGCTCTCTCGCTCATTCACCGATCGCTACCACCAGGGTCTTGTCCTCTACAACCGGAGGCTCTACGCCGACGCCGCCGAGTTCTTCGAGCACTACATCAGAAACGACGACGATGCGACATGGCGGCTCGAGGCTACCTACTACCTCGGACGCGCGAACCAGCGGCTCGGACGATACGATGCCGCCGCGAAGCACTACGCGGCCGCGATCGCTATCGGCGAGGGCGACGGGGGCGGAGACGGTACGGCGACGCCCGACAGCGAGGAGTACCATCTCGCCTGGCAGCGCCTCGCCTACGCGCGGCGCGTGCTGGGAGACGCCCAGGCCTGCCTGTGCACGTACGACGACTACGTGGCGAGGCACCCGTCCGCCGACCACGCCGCAGACGTGCTCTGGGAGAAGGCGCGCTTCCTCGAGGACGAGAAGCGATGGGACGAGGCCGCGGAGGTCTTCGCCCTGCTCGCGGAGCGCTATCCGCATACGGAGAGGGCCGGTGACGCGCGATTCCGACGTGGGCTCGTGCTCTACAAGAACGGCGACCGCGAGGCCGCCGAGGCGGCGTTCACGCGCGACGCGTCCGTCGCGCGCGGGGAGGACCTCGCCCGCGCCGCCTACTGGCTCGGGAAGACCCGCGAGGCGCTCGGCCATCGGCGCCAGCCGCTCGTCGACTACCGGCGGGCCCGCGAGAGCGCGCCGGACTCGTACTACGGAAGACGGGCGTCGGAGAGCCTCGTGCGACTCGGGGTCGTGGATCCGGCGCCGGAGCGGGACCCTTCCACGGCCGCGCTCCGCAGGGCGCGCGTTCGCCCGGCCTGGGCGAACGGACCGGGCCGTGACTACGGCGCGTGGCTCGCCACGTGGGCCGAGCGCACCTACGTCCCGATCGAGTACATCGCCGTCCGGGAGCGGCTCATGGCGGACCGGTGGTTCGTCAGGGCCGACCATCTGCGCGCCGTCCACATGGACGAGAACGCGGAGGAGGAGTTCTCACGGCTGGAAGAGAGCACGGCGTCGGATCCCACGATGCTCTCCATGCTCGTGGACTACTACGAGCGTTCGGGGCTCAACCGCCGCGGCATCCGCCTCGCCGAGCGCATCCTGCGCATGTCTCCCGTCGAGAACGCGAGTGAGGCGCCGGTGTATCTCGCCGAGCGCATCTTCCCACGGCATTTCGAGGACGTCGTCGAGCCCGAGTGCTTCGAGCGCGGGGTCGACGCGAACCTCTACTACGGGCTGATGCGGCAGGAGAGCGTCTTCGAGTCCGACGCGGTCTCGTGGGTGGGGGCGCGAGGGCTCTCGCAGATCATGCCCGCGACAGGCCGGTGGATCGCACGTCGTATCGATCACGGGCGGTTCCGGCTGGATCACCTCATGGACCCCTCGACGAACATCCGCTTCGGCGCGTACTACCTCGCCGAGCAGCTCGCTGAGTTCCAGGGCGATCCCCTCAGGGCACTCGCGGCCTACAACGGGGGACCGCGCAACGTCCCGCGGTGGTGGGGATACGGTGGGTGCGACGACGTTGACGTGTTCGTGGAGGACATCGGATACGCCGAGACCTCGGACTACGTGCGTCGCGTCTACGCCTACTGGCGTCTGTACGAGGAGATCTACGGGCGTTCTCCGGCGCCGGCGGCCGCAACCCCGTCATTCCGACCGGCGTCCGCCGCTTCGTCATCCTGACCGGCGTCCGCTACCCTGTCGTCCTGACCGGCGTCCGCCACCCCATCGTCCTGACCGGCGTCCGCCACCCCATCGTCCTGACCGGCGTCCGCCGGGGATGTGACCGTTCGATCCGCCCAATCCTCCACTTCGAGGATCACGTCAGCGTCGTTTTTCGTCTGCGTCGCCAGCACGTAGGCCCAGTTCGCGGCCACCGCGACGAGCACGACGGCCCAGGCGACGAGACGCTCCCGTCGCGAGAGCGTCACGCGCAACACGGCGCCGCGGGCGAGCCTGGCGACGCCCAGCACAGCGGCCGCGGGGATCACGACGAGGATGATCAGCGCATCGAGCGGGTTGGTCCTCAGAGCGAGCCCTGGGTGGCCCCTCAGTACGGCGCCGGTGCCTCGCAGAAATCCACACGTGGGACAGGGAAGACCTGTCAGTCTGCGAAAGAGGCAGATGACGGGACCGTCCCAGTGCGCGGTAGAGAGCGCGGCGAAGAGCCCGAACGCCAGGATGAGCAGGGCCGCCGCGACCGCGAGTCGGGGTGGCCGCGGTGCGCCGTTAATGCGTTCGAGTCGGATCCTCACGACGAATCCTGCCGGCTCACACCTCGCATCCCTACCAGCCGGAACCGATGGCGGCCATGATGAAGGCGAAGTACGCGGCGTAGATGATGAGCGCGAGCGCCTGCAGCGCCGTGCCGACGATGCCGCAGATCATGCCGGCGCGCGTCAGGTCGGTGCCGGCGGGGTCACGGAGCCCCTCCCGCATCTCGCGGAGGTCACCGGAGCCCATGACCCAGGCCATGATGCCCAGGATCGCGCCGATGCACGGGATGACGAGCGACAGGATGCCGAGAACGAGAATGACGGCCCCGCGCTGAGGATTCATGGGAGCGGCTGAGGTCGACACGTTCTGTGTGATGGCCGCCTCCGGGAGGTTGGGATCCCGCGGCGACTGCTCCGGAGTGCGCTGCGAAGACTCCTCCATGGTGTCTCCTGGTCGTGCGGGAGACGCCCCCGCCCCCGACGAGGGAGAGGGGGCGTCCCCGCGGTCCGGCCGTCGTCGACGGCGGTCGCTACCAGCCGCCGGAAGCGGCGCCGATGGCGACGGCGAAGATCCAGATGATGAGCACGAGGACGTTGATCGCCACCGAGATGATCCCGCAGATCATGCCGGCGCGCGTCAGACCCTCGCCCGCGGGATCTCTGAGTCCCTCGCGCATCTCGCGGAGGTCGCTCGACCCCATTACCCAGGCAATGATGCCCGTGATGACACAGACCACGAGGCCGATGATGCCCAGCGCCAGGATGACGCCGCCGCGGTGCGGCTGCATCATCCGGGGCGTTCCACCCACCGGCTGCTGCGCCGCAGGCTGCGCCTGCTGTCCCTGCGACTCGTACTGCGGGGTCTCCTGCATGGCTACTCCTCGGATGGGGTGGACCGCTGCTTCTCCATGTAGTCCCTGATCGCCTTGTGGAGCGCGTCGGCTGCGAGGTTGGAGCAATGCATCTTCTGCGGCGGGAGGCCGTCCAGCTCGCTGGCGACGTTCTCGCGCGTGATCTCGAGCGCCTCCTCGAGCGTCTTTCCCTTCGCCATCTCGGTGACCATGCTGCTGGTGGCGATGGCCGAGCCGCAGCCGAACGTCTTGAACTTGATGTCGGTGATGACGTTGTCCTCGACCTTGATCTGGATCTCCATGAGGTCGCCGCAGACGGGGTTTCCCTCGACCCCGACGCCGTCCGGTGATTCGAGCTCACCCACGTTCCGCGGGTTCCTGAAGTGCTCGAGGACCTTCTCGCTGTAGATGGGAGTCACGGTGTCTCGCTCCTTTCCGAAGTATGCCCCATCAATGATAGACTCAGCGCGGGGGTCCGTCAAGACGGCGCGTGCCGGGAAAACCGGAAGCGGCGCCTTGCTGAGTTGAGCTCGGTGGTGCTACCATGACGGCTTCGAGCGCGCCTGAGAGCGCGATGGACGCAAACCCAGCCGAGGGAATCACATGATGAGCAGTCGGTCATCGATCAGCGTCGCGACAGCCGCCCTCTTCCTGACGCTCGCGCTCCCGCATTCGCTCTGCGCCCGCGGTGTGGGAGTGCCGCTTCCCGGGCGCGTGTCGGCGGCCGCCTCGGAGGAGGTTCGCAGGCTTCTCGAGCTCGACGCCGCCCGCACGCTCGCACGCGACGGCCGGCTCGCCCGGCAGGACCTCGAACGGGTCGACCTCGACGTCTGTGTCGACCCGGGTCGGGGGTGGCTCTCCGGTTCGGCGACGCTCCAGTTCGAGGCGACGACGACCACCCTCGAGCTCTTCCTGAATGAGTCGCTCACGGTGCTCTCCGTGTCGGGTCCATCCGATCGCCCGCTCGGCTTCGAGCGCGAGGGGCGTCGTATCACCGTTCCCATCGGTGCGTCCGTGGACGCCCGGACTCGCGAGATCACGATCGTGTACGAGGGGCTGATGCGACCGACGCACGGTGTGGTCGAGACCGGGCGTGGCCTGGCGGTTCTCCTCGGCGACGACTGCTGGTATCCCTCCTCCCACGCGACGGACAGGGCTCTCGTCCGTGCCGTCGTCAGGCATCCAGGCCGGTACGCCAGCGTGCTCAGCGGCTCGCTCGCCGGCATGGCGACGCCGCCCGCGACGCGTCCGGGGCCCTGTGCGTTCGGCGACGTCTGGGAGGCGGGGAACGTCTCGCCCTGCGCGCTCGTCGTCGGCAGGATCGAGAGCCGGTGGGGCGTTCTCGGTGACGTGTTCACCGGGGCCCATCGGGATACGTCCTCCGGAGAAGCTCGGGTGTCGCGCGGTGGACGGCGGAGCCCGGTCGACCATCAGGTCAAGCAGCCGCTCAGGTTTCTCGAGTCGTGTTTCGGTCCCTATCCCATGGACTGGCTGCACGTGGTGGTTGTGCCTCACGGCCAGCTTGGTCGAGAGGCCGTATCAGGCCCCGGTCTCATCGTCGTGGAGGCCGATGAGGACGACCCGGCTTGCGCGGCCGATCCGGATCCGGACGCGTACTTCATGGAGCTGGCGCGGATGTGGTGGGACGACGCCTACGACGCCGGTCGCGTCGTCGCGGACGGACTGGCCGCCCACATGGAGCTCGAGTGGCTCGCGAGCGTGCGAGGCGAGGAGATCGCGTCCGAGCGCAAGGACCACCGAAGGCAGCAGTACATGCGCGCGCTGACCGACTCAGGAGGAGCAGCGCCACTCTCCCTCTGCCTCGGTCCGGACGCGTCGCAGGACGAGAGGATCTCCCTCGGACGGGGCGGCGCGCTCATGGACATCTGCTCCGCCGTGCTGGGCCGTGACGACTTCTGCCGCGCCGTGCGTCGGGTGGGCGAGGATGCCGGGAGCGGTGACGCGGGTCTCGGCGCGTTCGCGCGTGAGATCGAGGACGCCCTCGGAGACACCGTCGACTGGCTGCTTTACGAATGGGTGGCGCGGGGCGACCTTCCGGTCTACGCTCTCGAGTACGAGACGCGCCCGGCTCGAGGCGGAGGATACGTCATCACAGGGACGATCCGACAGCCCACGGAGCCGTTCAGAACGCCGGTGCCGTTGACGATCGACCTCGGTGGGTGGATCTACGACGAGTGGATCGCCATCGAGTCCGCCGACCAGCAGTTCCGGCTGGAGGCGGAGCTCGAGCCGCAAGCGGTCACGGTCGACGCCGGGAACGTGCTGCTCCGCATCGATGGCGAGGACCGGGCGCGCGTACATCACGAACTCGGACGTCGCGCGGCCGACGCCAGTCGCTGGACCGAGGCGGTCGACCAGTTCGGCGCGGCGGTCGCGCTCGACCCGGACCGGTCGGTCTACCGTTCGCGCTACGGCCTCGCCCTCGTGCGCGTCGGGCGCCCCGGCGACGGGCTCCGCGAGCTGCTTCACGCGATCGAGCTCAGTCCCTCGAACAGCGACCTTCTGTTCACGACGGGGACGCTCTCGGCCAGGATGGGAGACCACGAGACGGCCGCGGAGGTCCTCGGGCGGTACGTCCGGATGCGGCCCGCCGACCCTCGCGGCCACGTAGAGCTCGCCATGTCGCTCATCGAGCTGGGAGACCTCGAGCAGGCCATGGCGAACCTCGACCGGTGTCCGGTCGGCTCCGACACTACGACCACCGGCCAGTGGCTCGAGCGGTACCACATAGCGGTCGGGCGCTACAGCGAGGCGCGGGGCGAGACCGAGCTCGCGGTCGCGGCGTACGAGGCGGCGCTCGACGTCAACCCCGTCTCCGACGAGGCGCGCAGGAGGCTGGCCGCCGTTCGTCAGCCGTGATGCGGCCGGGGCCCGCGTTGATGCGCGCGACGGCCGCATGGTAGGATGGAGCGACGGCGCTCAGGCGTCAGAGGAACGACACGGTTCCACACCCGGGAGACACCATGCGGAAGCACTTCTTCAGCGGCATTCAGCCGAGCGGACGGCTGCACATCGGGAACTACATCGGCGCCATCAAGCAGTGGATCGGGCTCCAGGACCAGTACGCGCCGATCTTCGGGATCGTCGACTACCACGCGGTCACCGTTCCCTACGAGGCCTCCGAGATGCCCACGCGCGTGCTGGACGCGGCGGCGGCATACCTCGCCGCCGGGGTCGACCCGGAGAAGAGCATTCTCATGGTCCAGTCGCACGTGCCCGAGCACACGGAACTCGCGTGGGTCCTCAACTGCCTGACCCCCATGGGAAGGCTCTCGCGCATCCCGACGTTCAAGGACAAGGTCCGTCAGAGTCCGGGCCAGGTCAGCATGGGGCTGTTCGACTACCCGGTTCTCATGGCCGCTGATATCCTCCTCTATAAGTCGGAGATCGTGCCCGTCGGCGAGGACCAGGTGCCGCATCTCGAGTTCACGCGCGAGGTCGCGAGGAAGTTCAACGCGACGTTCGGCGAGACGTTCCCGGAGCCCTCCGAGGTTCTGGGGAAGGGTGCCCGCCTCCTCGGGTTGGACGGTGAGTTCAAGATGAGCAAGAGCCTGGACAACTGCATCTATCTCGACGATTCGGACGAGGAGATCGAGAAGAAGATCGCGACGGCGAAGACCGACCCGGCGCGGAAGCGGCGCGACGACCCCGGGAACCCGGACGTCTGCAATATCTTCAACTACCACAAGGTCTTCTCCACGCCGGAGGAGCAGGCCCACTGCTCCGAGGGCTGCCGCACGGCCGGCATCGGATGCGTCGAGTGTAAGC
The DNA here is from genome assembly GCA_964487295.1 of uncultured bacterium. GTDB lineage: Bacteria > Joyebacterota > Joyebacteria > Joyebacterales > Joyebacteraceae > JAPEKQ01. The sequence continues at coordinate 34,185 of CAZAQL010000001.1, forward strand.
GCATCCTCGTCGGGCACATGAAGGAGATGATCGGACCGCTCCGCGAGAGGCGCGAGGAGCTCCTGGCGGAGCCGGACGACATCATGGATGTGCTGGCCGACGGCGCCGACCGCGCCCGCTCGATCGCGCGGGAGACGATGCGCGAGGTCCGCGAGCGGATGGGACTCGCCGTTCGGGGAGGATAGCATGGCAGAGGAACGCGACGAGCGATGGGTCTACGTGGCGCTCGCCGCCATCGCCGTGGGATACCTCGTCCACGCGAACTGGGAGACGATCGTCGACCGGGTGAGCCTCAGGGGCATCGGCAGGTTCACGTCGTCCATCGGGTACCTCGTCGCCCCCCTCGGGGCCGCCGCCCTCGCGCTCTATCGCAGAAAGAAGGCGGAGGGAACGAAGCGCGAGTGGGAGCAGCAGGCCTTCGCCGAGGGGATCGTTCGCGAGGAGCAGGGCGTCAGTGGCCGAAAGGTCGACACCAAGGGTCGCGGGACCTTCCGCGCGGACCTGCGGCTGACGCGCATGGCCCTCTACGTGTTCGACAGGAGCGGCCGTGTGGAGCCCATGCGGCTGCTGGTCCACATGGAGGCGGTGACGGATCTCGGGCTCTACGACGTGGAGTACGAGCCGGGACGGGCCGGCGGCTCCTTCACCGTCCGCGTCGTCGGGAAGTCGAAGTTCGGGCTCCGTTTCGAGAGCGCGCAGGCGCTGGGATGGTGGACGGACATCCGGAAGGTGCTGGGTCTCCCGGCGGACCGCCACAGGGCGCCATCCGCCGAGGGCGGGGATGCCGCCACGCCGTCCGATTGAGACGGACACGATGATCACAAGCGAGATGCTCCGGCCGTCGCTCCACCATGTGGCGGCCGATTCTGCCTGAGGGGGTGACGATGCACAGCTACATCTTCCGCGAGTACGACATCCGGGGCGTGGTGGAGCGCGACCTGACCGAGGACGTGGTCAGAAACATAGGGCGCGGGTTCGGGACGTACGTCATCCGCCACGGCGGGTCGACCGTCTCGCTCGGCGGCGACGTGCGGCTCTCGACGCCGCGTTTCCGCGAGCTCATCACCGAGGGACTCACGTCGGTCGGAGCGAACGTCGTCGACGTCGGGACCGTCCCGACGCCCGCGCTCTATTTCACGCTCTTCGAGCTGCCGGTGGACGCGTCGCTCATGATCACGGGGAGCCACAATCCGCCCGACATGAACGGTTTCAAGCTCAATCTCGGGCCGGCCAGCGTCTACGGCGAGGAGATCCAGAGGATCCGCGAGATCATCGAAGCGGGAGATTACGAGGACGGGAGCGGGACGACGACGACAGCGGACATCCTGGAGCCGTACAAGAGGGCGATCCGCGAGCGCATCCATCTCGAGCGTCCGCTCAAGGTTGTCGTCGACTGCGGCAACGGTTGCGGGTCGCTCGTTGCGGAGGATCTATTGTCGAGCATCGGGTGTGAGCTCGTTTCTCTCTACTGCGAGCCGGACGGAACGTTCCCGAACCATCACCCCGATCCGACGGTGATGGAGTACATCACCGACCTCATCGCGGCGGTGAAGGAGCACGGCGCCGATATCGGCATCGGCTACGACGGTGACGCCGACCGTGTGGGCGTGGTGGACGAGAAGGGCGAGGTCGTCTACGCGGACAAGATGCTCGCGCTCCTCGCGCGAGAGGTTCTCGCGAAGGGTCCGGCGAAGATCGTCTTCGACGTCAAGTGTTCTCAGGCGCTCGTCGAGGATATCGAAGCCCACGGCGGCACGCCCATCATGTGGAAGACGGGACACTCGCTCCTCAAGGAGAAGATCCGCGAGACCGGCGCGCCGATCGGGGGCGAGATGAGCGGCCACATGGTGCTCGCGGACGATTTCCACGTCGTGGATGACGCCGTCTACGCGTCGTGCAGGATCCTCCAAATGCTGTCGCGGACGGACAAGCCGCTCTCGGCGATGGTCTCGACCATCCCGCACTATCACGCGACGCCCGAGATCCGCGGGGAGACCACGGATGATGCGACGAAGTTCGCGATGGTCGAGAAGGCCGTCGAGTACTTCAAGGCGAACTACGACGTCATCGATGTCGACGGCGTGAGGATCCTTTTCGGCGACGGCTGGGGCCTCGTCCGAGCCTCCAACACACAGCCCGTCATCGTCATGCGCTTCGAGGCGAAGACCCGCGAACGGCTGGAGGAGATACAGGCCCTCGTGACCGATAAGTTGAGGGAATACGGGGAGATACGGCTGTAGAGAGCAGCGTGTGAATACCCCATCGCACGCCCCGTCTAAGGATGCTGCGAGAGACCATGCCTGAGCGCGATCCCAGGGAGATCGACCTCGAGAAGGTCCGTGCCAGTCAGGCCGGGGACCACGAGGCATTCGATTTCCTCATCGACAAGTACAAGGATGTCGTCTACGCGGTCGCGTACCGGTTCGCGCACGACCAGGATCTTGCGATGGACCTGGCGCAGGACACGTTCATCCGCGCGTACAAGGGCATCAAGAGCTTCAAGGGAAGATCCAGTTTCTCGACGTGGCTCTACCGGATCGCGATGAACACGTGTATCGACTACACGAGGAAGCACTCGCGTTCCGTCGCGTCTCAGGCAGTGCCGGAGGAGGTCGCGGAGTACGCCGACAGCGAGCCGATCGGCAGGAAGCCCGACAGGGGGCCGGCGAGACGGGTCCTCACGAGGGAGCTCGGCGAGCAGATCCAGCGGGCGGTCGACGCGCTGCCCGAGTACCACCGGTCGGTGTTCGTGCTCTACGAGATCGAGGGGATGTCATACAAGGAGATCGCGGACGTCGTCGGTTGCTCGATCGGCACGGTGATGTCGCGACTTCACTACGCAAGGAAGAAGCTGCGCGTGATGCTCGAACCCTATGTGGATGGCGGTATCGACGTCGGCGCGGCGGACGGGGAGAGCGGGAAGAACTGACAGCTATGAGCAAGCCCTGCAGACTGGAGAAGCACCTGACGGCCTACGCGGACGGCGAGCTCTCGCCGCGCCGGCGGAGACAGGTCGAGCGTCATCTCGAGTCGTGCGCCGCGTGTTCGCGCGAACTTGACTCGATCCTCGCCTTTGATAGAATCCTCACTGAGGCTCCGTCCGTTCCCGACGTCACGCCGGAGAAGTGGGAACGGTTCGGAAGGCTCCTTTCGCAGGAGATGGACCGGATCGACAGGGCGGCGGCCCGGACCCCGCGGGTGCGTGAGGCCCGTCCGGTCTTCGCGGACCTCAGGCGCCGCGCGATCGCCTTCGCGGGAGTCGCCGTGGCCGCTGCGATCGCGGTCTTCGCGTTCTGGCCGACGGCCGTCGCGCCGATAGGCCTCTCCGCGAACAACGCGTGCAGCGTCGAGAGCCTCGAGACCTACGGAAGCGGCTATACCCCCATGGCATTCACCTCGAACGACCCTGAGATGACCGTCATCTGGGTGTTCTCCGAGGACGCTGAGGCGGGGGGAAGGGGCGAGACGCCGGGATCGATCTAGGCGAGGGGTTCCGCTCCGGGTGTGGTATCATCGAGAGTGGAATGGGTTTCGTGACGCGGGTCGGAGACGTATGAGACGAACTGTCATCACGTGCGTTGTCGTGCTTGCCGTGGCGCTTCTGTTCGCGCCGGGCCGCGCGGCCGCGGAAGAGGTGACGATCCAGGTGACCTCGATCGCGGCCGCGTCCCTTTCCGGGGCGCAGCTCGGCGACGCTGAGGCCCGGATCGACGAGGAACTCTCCGCCTACGCGCAGAAGCTCCAGGCGCTCTTCGCCTACAACAGCTACACATTCCTCGGTGACGTCAGGACGCGGATGGACTTCGGTTCGGCAGAGCGCCTCCAGTTGCCGGAGCACTTCGCCATGGAGGTCGAGCCGACGCGGTTCGACCGCGAAGGCGCAGGGCGGATCGAGATGATGGTGACCCTGCTCCGCGACGTCAGGACGGAGGGCGCGAGTGGCCAGCGCGGTCACCCCCGGGACGAGATCGTCCTGCGAACGCGGATCCGCCTGGAGAACGGCGGGACCGTGCTGCTCGGAGGTCCTCCGATCGGCGGAGGCGTGCTGATCCTGGCGCTCTCCGCGAGACGGTAGTTCCCGACCCGCGATGATGCGAGAACCCGGAGGCTCTCCGGTGCAGTTGTGAGGAGGCTGTCGCGCGCGGCAGCCTCCTCGCTTATCCGGGCTCCGTCCGGCGGGGTTGCCGGGGAAAGGCGGAGCCGCCGTCGCTTATCCGGGTTCAGTCCGGCGAGGTTGCCGGGCAGAGGCGGAGCCGCCCCCGCTTATCCGGGCTCAGTTCACCCGTTCGTGAATAGCCATTCTTCCCCTCCCGTCATATCACTCGCAGACCCGACGGACCGGTCCCTGGATGACGCAGGGAGGCCGTCACGAAAGGGGAGGTGAGATCCCTATGATGCGAATGATCAGTCGGAGACGGTTCCTGGCCGCGTGCAGCGCGCGGCGGCCGGCTCACGGCCGGCGAGCACGCGTCGCCAGCCGCCGTGAAGTCCTCGGTCTCGGGCGGCTGATGCACTGGGCCGCGGCCGTGGCCGTTCTTCTCACGCTCCTCGTCCTCGCGGCGACCTCGCAGGCGGCGACCGTCGCGAAGGAGGAGGCCGTCCCGGACGACGGCTCCGCGGAGCCGCGTCCCGTTCCGGACTCGGAGATCACGGAGCGGGTCATCGTCGACCCGGAGCCGAACTGGGGCGACTGGGGTGACATCGACGACTCGTTCTACCACTACCACCCGGGTGGCCTCAGGATCGACACGTGGGTCGACCGCGGCGAGTGGGCGACGTACGAGCCCGGCGACAGGCTCTGGGTGTACTTCCGGGTCAACAAGCCGTGCTATGTGACGATCCTCGACTACACGACCGACGGCCGCGTCGAGACCATCTACCCGAACCGCTGGTCCGGGGCGAGGATGGCATACCCGGGTCGCGTCTACCGCGTCCCCGACGACGGTCGCTTCTCGCTTCGAATCGCTGGGCCGGAGGGCATCGAAACGCTCGTAGCCTGCGCTCACGAGCTCCCCTGGCCCAGCGGGCACACCGGTTCATGGACGCCACGGTACCATCGCTGGATCGAGCCCCGATCGAGGACCTACGTCGCCCCGTGGGGCGTCCCGCCGGGCCGCGTGATACGCGGCAGTGATCGATCAACCCCGGCGCCGCGCTCGGCGCCCGAAGGACGTGTCGTGCCCGGGGAAGGCGGACGGGTCGCGCCCCAGAGCGATCAAGAGGGTCGCGTGATAGTGGGCGGAGACTCCCGTCGTGACGGCCGCGTCATCGTCGGAGGAGACTCCCGCGGGGGCCGCCGGGTCGTCTGGGGCCCGCCGCGAGGCCGCGTGGTCGTCGGACCGGACTGGTGGCCCGTCCCGGAACCATGGCACACCTCGCCGGGGCGCTGGGCCTGCGACTCCGTGACCTTCCGGGTCGCGAGCAGGTACGGTGACGACTGGGGCGGCGACTGGTGGTACGGCGGGGACTCTCAGGACGACTGGGGAGATGACGACTGGTACGGCGACGGCTACGGTCGTCCGCTCATGCACGAGCGCTTCCGGATGAGCACTCCGCGGGATTCCATGCACGAGACCTTCCGCTTCGACGACGAGCGCGTGCACGTCAGGATCGACTGCGTGGCGGACCGCAAGAACGACCCGACGGAGATCGTCGGACGGATCGGGTGGTTCGGAGGCTGGGGAGACGAGACGATCTTCCGCATCGATGTGAGTGGAAGAAACGGCATCGTCCCGCGTGAGGGAGACGTCTACACGGCCTTCACCGGACCCATCCGTGTTGATGTCGAGGTCGTCGACCTCCGTCTTGCCCGGGTGAGGCCGTGGCAGCTTCCGAGGATCGAGTGGATCAAGTTCGAGGTGAAGGCATACGCACGTTAGCTGCACCCCGCCTTGCGCGGCGGGAGGGGACCACGAGCGACCCGCGCTCAAGCGGGTCCGGGAAGGAGGTCCTGTGATGCGACGGAGAGAGCCTGTGGTGATGTCATCGATCGTGCGTCGGGCGGCGCTGGTGGCGACGCTTGCCGTCGCGGTCTCGCTGTCCGGTTGTATCGTCTGTCCGTGGTGCTGGGAGTGCGATGACCGTCCACCCCGGATGGCGATGATCTACGTGCACGTGAGCGACTACTACACGGGAGCGCCGATCAGCTGGGCTGCGGCCGACCTCTACGAGTCCGACTGGTGGGAGTGGGACTTCATCGGGACGTGGGAGGTGAACGGCTCCGGTCGGGCGACACTCTACGGCGGGTACCTCTACGACGAAGGTGACGGTCCCGAGGAGGAGGACTTCAAGGTCGTCGTGTATGCGTCGGGATACGAGACGCTCGACTACACGCTCGAGCTCGATTTCTGGCATCCCACCGAGACGCTCCACTTCTACCTCTTGCCCTACTACGCAAGGGAGGGCGAGGAGCCTGATGTGAGCGGCGAGAATGAACCCGGGGAGGACGGTCCGGACGGGCCGCGGGTTCTCGTTGGTGAACCGCGGGAGGGCCTTCCAACGCGATAGGCTAATCCCCCTGCGCAAGTTCGGACAGGAGACGGGCAAACTCCTCCGCCCGCTCAGCCCAACTGTTCGGCAGCGCTATCCTCTCGCGGAGCGATCGGCGGCGTTCATCGTCGCCGATCGCGCTTTGTACGGCCGCCGCGAACTCCGCGGGCGTCGTCGCGATCCGGATGAGATCCTCGTGGCGCCGGATCTCGTCTGAGAACGGCGTCGATACGATGTTCATCTCCATCGCCGCGTACATGTAGAGCTTGTTCGGGTTGATCGCCTCGGTCTTGGGAGTCAGGGCGAAAGGCGCGATGCCCACGTCGGCGTGGGACATCAGCTCGGGGAGCCGCTCGTACGGGACGCGCTCCGTGAGGAAGAGCCGGTCCGGGAACGCCTCACGGACGGTCGAGATCGCGCTCCGGGTCTTCTCGAAGATCCGGCCGACAAGCACGACGCCCACGTCCTCGCCGCCTTCCTCGATCAGCTCAAGTGTCCTTCTCAGGATCCCGATGTCGAGCCGGTCATCGACGGAGCCGACGTACATGACGAGCCTGCCGCACCGGTCGATGGCCCCGCCGGTGAGCTCGGGCGGCCGCCCGCCTTCGACCCTGCCTCCGAACGTATCGAGATCCACCCCGTTGCCGATGATCACGCCCCGGCCCGCCGCGTCGTGAAGCGCCTCGGAGGACGCGACGACCTCGGATGCGTGCTCGACGAGGGTGCGGAAGAGTTCCTCGGCCCGATCGCGCGCGTGGTGGTAGAACTGAGGGTGGAGGTCGTTGAGGTCGTAGACGACCGGGACGCCGAGATTCCTGATCCTCTCGACGAGCGGGGCCGCCCAGAGATACGAGCAGACCACGACGTCGGGGTCGAACCGCCGGAGCTCGCGCATGACGGCTTCCCCGCCAAGCGTCTGGAGAACGGGGGTCATCGCCCGAAGCGGCGCCAGGGCGGCATCGGGCTTGGGCAGGAGGATCGAGCGATACTCGACGCGAGACTGCACGCGGTCCCGGCGGGTCACGAAGCTGTTCTCTCCGCGCGCGAGATTCGCGGGCGAGAGGAACAGGACCTTCCAGTCCGGAGGGAAGCGCCGGACCATCTGGTGCTTCCTGGACACCTGAGACTGCCACTGGACCTCGGCGATGTAGAGAACTCTCATGAGCCGCAGTCTACCGCCGGTGACGCCGCCGGTGCAAGTGCGGTGACGCCGCCGGTGCGAGTGCGTTGAGACCGGCTGTGGGAGTACGGTGAAACCGCCGGTGCAAGTGCGGTGACGCCGCCGGCGCGAGTGCGGTGAGACCGGCTGTGGCAGTGCGGTGACGCCGCCGGCGCGAGGACGTTGGTGCGGGCCCGCTGTTGAGTCGGGCGCAGCGTAGGTGTAGACTGCGTGTGTCCTTCCACGGAAACGCGAGCGACGGAGGTGCGCATGGAACTCAGGGCGGTTCGGATCGAGTTCCCCAAGGACTCCAACATCATCGTGGGGCAGAGCCACTTCATCAAGACGGTCGAGGATCTCTATGAGGTGATGGTCGGTTCGTCTCCGGCGTGCCGGTTCGGCGTGGCTTTCTCCGAGGCGTCGGGGCCGCGCCTGATTCGTCACGACGGCAACGACGAGGAACTGACCCGCGCGGCGGTCACCATCATGGAGACGCTCGGCGCCGGGCACACGTTCGCGATCGTGATGCGCGGGTGTTTCCCGATCAACGTCCTCAACGCGGTCAAGGCGTGCCCGGAGGTCTGTCGGGTCTACTGCGCCACGGCCAACCCGGTGGAGGTCGTGCTGGCGGAAACGCCACAGGGCCGGGGAGTTATGGGGGTCATCGACGGATCGGGGCCGGCCGGTGTGGAGACCGATGACGACCGGTCCGCGCGAGAGGCGTTCCTTCAGAAGATCGGGTACAAGCGCTGACGGGAAGTCGCGGGCGCGGACTCACGTGACCCGGAACGCGAGCAGTACACGACGACGGCGGCGCCCCGAGTGGGCGCCGCCGCGTGTTACGTATCGCGCGATCTCGTCGAGCGCTTGTCGAACCGGCTACCGGAGGAAGTCACGGATGAGCCGCTTCGCGTCGCCCACCATCTCGCGCGGGATCATGACCATCGTGTCAGCGTCGGGAGCCGTGTCGGTGAACAGCTCGTCGCTCAGGAAGCAGGGGATGCCGCTGTCCTCGAGGAGCTCACGCAACTGGACGACGCGAACGTCGTCCGGTGTTGTCTCGATGACGACGAGTCCGTCCGACGGGAGGTTGCCGTCGTCGACATCTGGTCCCGCGACCTCGCCCGCTTCCTTCTCCATGAGCGGGACGTCGCAGTTGGGACAGAGCTCGAGGCTCTCGTTCTCAAACTCCGTTTCGCATTCCGGACAGACGCGCAACTCTCTGTTCCTCCACGATGTGTTGCCCGGTGACATCTGCTTGACGAGTACCGATAGTAGCAACGCCTTCGAGGGAGTCAAACACAAACTTGCCGCCGGTGTCCACGCTGTTCGCTAGCATGAATCGGTCCGGCTTCGCGCGGTGTGCGAAACCGCGGCGGACATCTCTCACGAGGAGAGTGTCGAGGTGGTGTCGCGCCAGGTCGGAGCGGAGGCGCGGTCTCGGGCGTTGCGCGCCGCGTGGTCGTCGGGGCGCGGTCGTGGCGCCGTGCGTCGAGCGGTCGCGGGGACACGGACCGGCGTCGCACGGCGCGCCGCTGTCGGGGCATGCGGATGCGCGCGGACCGCGTCGCCGCCGGACGGCGGCGGAGCCCCGTTGTTGACACGCCTTCGGGCCAGGGCTAGCATTCCTGGAGGATCGGGACCGAGCGCCAACAGGTTGCGCTGCGGGAGACGGCGCGCAGCCAGGAGGATACGGCATGAAGCGCGTAAGTACTGGACAGGTTGCAGTTTGGCTTCTCCTACTGCTCATCCTCGCCACGCCGCAGGGAACGGCTCATGCGGCGTACCGGCTGGCGATCCTCGGCGACCGCACGGGAGGACACGAGCCCGGCGTCTACCCGTCCATCATCGAGGAGATCGAGCTGCTCAAGCCGGACATCGTCGTGACCGTCGGCGATCAGATAGAGGGCTACGGGGACGACATGGAGGCCATGTCGGCCGAGTGGGACACGCTGCTCGGGATGCTCGACGCCATCGAGGCGCCCGTATACCTGACGGCGGGGAACCACGACATCTGGTGTGACGACAGCGAGGCCCTCTACCGGAATCGCACCGGGTTCGACCCGTACTACTCCTTCGACTTCGAACAGACCCACTTCGTGATCCTCGACAACAGCCGGTACGAGTCCTGGAACGAGATCGACGACGCGCAGCTCGACTGGCTCCGTGAGGACCTTGGGCGTCACGGCCCTGACGGACAGGTCTTCGTCTTCTATCACAAGCCGCTCTGGCTTCTGACGACGGCTGCCGGCGTGAGCGACCCGGTGCACGAGCTCCTGGTGGAGCATGGTGTGGACGCCGTCTTCACGGGTCACTTCCACCACTACTTCCACGGAACGTACGACGGGATCCGGTACACGAGCGTCGGAAGCTCGGGCGGGTATATGGAGCGCATGGAGACCGAGCCCGTCGCGCGAGGCGAGTTCTTCCAGTTCGCCTGGGTCACAGTGCGCGAGGACGGGCTGGACCTCGCGGTGATCGACGCGGGGAACGTCTACCCTCTCGACTTCCACACCGTCGACAATCAGAGAGAGATCACCGCGATCGAGTCCGAGTACGTCGCCGTCACGCCGCTCCGTCTGGACGAGGGAGCGACCGACACGCTCGATGTCGTCGTCAGGATCGAGAACGGCGCTTCGGTCCCGCTCGAGGATGTCGTCCGCTGGAGCGCGCCCGGGCTCTGGGCCGTCGAACCGGCCTCCCGCCCGGTCTCGCTCGAGCCGGGTGAGGCTCGGGAGTTCGAGTTCAGGATGTGCCCTCCCGAGTCCATCTTCCCAGCGCCCTCTCTCTCAGTGAACTACCCGCTGTCGAACGGCATGGAGGTGCTGGCCGAGGTTCCACTCCGCGTCATGCGGAGAGCCGAGGCGGCGCTCTTCGGCTCCGCGCCCGCGATCGACGGTGCGCTCACCGAGCCGTGCTGGCTCGCCGCGCAGCCCGTGACTCGACTCTACCCCGCGTATGACGAGGACGAGTGCGACATCGACGGAGACACGGAGTTCCGGTTCGGACACGACGATGAGAACCTCTATCTGTCTGCCGTGTGCCACGAGCCGGCCATCGACGCGATCGTCGCAGAGAGCGTGGAGCGGGACGGGCCCGTCTACCGCGACGACTGCGTCGGGTTCTTCATCCAGCCGGACACTGACGAGATGACCGTCTACCAGGTCTACGCCAGCCCGGAAGGAACGGTGTTCGACCAGCGCATCACGTACGATGAGTCCATGATCTACACGGCCGACGTGTCGTGGGACGGCGACTTCGAGGCGGCGTCCCGGATCGGCGAGGACCGCTGGGTCTTCGAGGCGGCGATCCCGCTCTCCGAGCTCGGCGTGGCCCTCGGCGAGAGCGATGTCTGGCGGATCAACTTCCGGCGCAAGCAACAGAGGACGTTCGGCGTCGAGGATTGGCAGGTGCCTCTCGACTACCATCCGAACACGCTCGGAGAGCTGGTCCTCAGGTAGCCGGCCCGCGGCGTGGGATGCCCGCCGCGCCCGCGACGGATAGAGGCAGACGACTCGTGCCCGAACGGTGTGATCTTCTCGTTATCGGCGCCGGCCCTGCGGGAAGCGCGTGCGCCGCCGAGGCGGCGGCGCGCGGTCTCGACGTGCGCCTGCTCGACCGAGCCGACTTCCCGCGCGGTAAGCCGTGCGCCGCCGGGCTCACTTCGCACGCACTCGCGTTGTTCGACGGCGTCGCCGACAGGGTCATCCACCGTTCGGTCAACGTCGTCGAGATTCGTCTGACCGATCGTGTCCGGGCGACGTGGCGTGCGCCGAGAACAGTCGTGGCCACCACGACGCGCCGCGAGCTGGACAGTAGGCTGCTCGAACTGGCCGGCGCCGGGGGTGCGCGGGTTGAGACGGGGCGAGGCGTAACGCGGATCGAGCAGGACGAGCGCGGGGTTACGGTCGTGCGGGGGACCGACCGGATCCGGGCGGCGTACGCGGTGGTCGCCGAGGGCGCGGCGGGGAGGCTCCGGGAGCAGCTCGGCATGCCGCCACTCGCGCGCGCGGGCGGTGCCTACGTCCGGGTCGTGCCGCGTTCACAGGCCGCGTTCGACGAGTTGGCGAAGAGCGTCCTTCTCGACATGCGGCGGCGTCGCCGCGGGTACGGCTGGGTCTTCCCGAAGCGCGACCACCTCAACGTCGGCGTGTTCGGACCCGAACCGCTCGATGCGAGCTACCTCTCGGATCTCCGCCTCTTCGTCGAGTCGCTCCGGCTCGACCCACGCAGGGTCGAGGGTCCCTTCGCGGGGTTCGTTCCGCGAGCGTCTCGCGCCCGCGACCTGGGGAGCGGTCGCGTGCTCTCGGCGGGCGACGCGGCGGGGTTCGCGTCGGCCATCAGCGGTGAGGGGATCTCACACGCGGTCCTGGGTGGCCGGATCGCGGCACGCGTCATCTCCGACGGGTTCGTGGACGACGCAGAGAGAACGACGGTGCTGGGGCGCTATCGGGCCCTGGTCGCCCGCGATGTCCTTCCTCACACGAGGCTCTTCGGGATCCCGGGCCGCTGCCTCTACGCTCTCGGCCCCGGGTTCATCGGGGCGGTTCTGTCGTGTCGTCCGCTGGCGGCATCGGCCGAACGGTGGCTGCCGACGAGCTGGTACGGCTTGGGCGGCAGTCTCGACGTGCGCGTCGAGCGCGGCTAACCTGCCTCCTGGCGGCCATATCGGCTGCAAAGCCTGCCCACCAGCGCATCGCCGCCGGGGCGGCGCCGGACCATCGCCGGGCCATCGCCGGGCCATCGTCGGGCCATCGCCGGGCCATCGTCGGGCCGCGCTGAGGGGTCCCTCATTGCTTTGCTCCGTAATCTGTGTTATCATTTGAAGTTAGGAGCAATCAAAGACGAGACGCCCGATTTCCTCCTCGACAAGGAGATGGAGAGCATGGTGCGTGTCCTGACAATCAGCCTTGCCGCGGCGCTGCTGGTCGCGGCCGCGGTCCCTGCGGCGGCCGGTCCCGAGGGGCCGTACGTGCAGGCCCGGGTCCAGTTCCGCGACGCCGCCGAGGCGGAGCGGTTCATGAGCCTGGACGAGCTCGACGTGATGAAGTACAAGCCCGGCGTCGGCGTTCAGCTCGTCACGAGCCACGAGCAGATCGAGGAGTTCCGGTCGCTCGGCTACGACGTCGTCATCGAGATCGATGACATGTCGAGCTTCTACGCCGCCCGGAACACGGCTCGCGGTTACGGTGACTTCTACACGTTCGACGAGACCGTGACCTTCATCAACTCGCTTCACGCGTCCTATCCGAACATCGTGAGCGAGCCCATCAGCATCGCGACGACGGAGCAGGGGAGGACGCTGTGGGCGCTCAAGATCTCCGACAACCCGGAGGTCGACGAGCTTGAGCCCGAGATCCTTCTCGACGCGGTTCATCACGCGCGCGAGCCGATCACGATCAACGCCGTCCTCAACTACATGGACTGGCTGACGTCAAACTACGGGACGGACCCCGAGGCGACGTTCCTCGTAGACAACCGGGAGATCTGGTTCCTCCCGTGCGTCAACCCGGACGGCTATGTCTACAACGAGCAGACCGACCCCAACGGCGGCGGCATGTGGCGCAAGAACCGCCGGGACAATGCCGGCAGCTCGTGTTACGGCGTCGACCCGAACCGCAACTACAGCTACCAGTGGGGCACGTCCGGCATCTCGTTCGACCCGTGCAGCGACATCTACTGCGGGACCCAGGCGTTCTCCGAGCCGGAGATCGCCGGCTACCGTGACTTCGTCGAGTCGCACGACTTCGTGACGAACATCACGTTCCACTCGGTCGCCGGAGCGATCCTGGTTCCGTGGAGCTACACGACCACATCCCCACCCGAGCCGGATAACACGATCTTCCGCGACATCGGCGACATGATGGCGATGTCGAACGGCTACGAGGTCGGGACCGCGTACGAGACGATCAACTACACCTGCTCCGGCACCACCTGCGACTGGATGTACGGCGTGCACGGGATCTGGTCGCTCTGCATCGAGGTGAGCGGCAGCGGCTTCTGGCCGCAGCAGAGCGAGATCGCCGGGCTCACGGCCGAGAACCTCTGGCCGCAGCAGTACATCAGCCGCATCGCGGGGGCCTACCTCGCGCTCAGCTCGACGCACTTCACCGGCGGAAACGGCGACCAGGAGCCGGACGCCGGCGAGACGCTCGACCTGACGATCACGGTCGAGAATCAGGGCGTCGTCGCGGACGCGTCGAACGTCCAGGTCACCCTGGTGACGGACGATCCGTACGTCGCGCTGCACGATGCGCACACGACGCTCGGTTCGATCGCGGCGGGGTCCTCCACGCAGAACACGTTCGACCCGTTCTCCCTCTCGGTCGACGCGGGAACCCCGGACGGTCACGGTCTCGCCGTGACGCTCATCATCGAGGGCGACGGGCTGTACATGGAGGAGGAGCTGTCCTGGATGGTCGGCGAGCCGACGGTCGTGTTCTTCGACGACATGGAGAGCGGCACCGGCAACTGGGTCGAGAATGACGGCTACTGGGGTCTGACGACCTCGTCGTACCACTCGGCATCGAACAGCTACACGGACAGTCCGAACGGCAGCTACAGCAACTACCGGAACACGTGGATCGAGCTGGCGTCCCCGATCGACTTCTCCGCCGCGTCGGCTGCGGACCTCTCCTTCTGGCACCGCGTCTCCACGGAGGAGGACTACGACTTCTGCTACGTCGAGGTCTCGGACGACAACGGAGCGACGTGGAACCAGGTTGGCCCGAAGTACCACGGCAACAGCTACGGCTGGGATCAGGTGGAGCTGTCGCTGAACGATTACGTCGGAACGGCGGGCTTCAAGCTCCGCTTCCGCTTCACGTCGGATACCTACGTGACCGCCGACGGATGGTACGTGGACGACGTGACGATCAGCGGGCCGCCGACCGGCAACACGAAGCCGACCGCGCCGGTGCTGAACGACCCGCCCGATGGCGGCACGGTGTCGGTCTCCACGCCGGAGCTCACGGTCACAAACGCCGTGGACAGCGATCCCGGCGACGTGCTCACGTACGGTTTCCGCGTCTACGACGACGAGTTCTGCACGAGCCTCGCCGCGTCGATCTCCGGCGTGGCCGAGGGCAGCGGAACGACGTCGTGGACCGTCGACTCCGGTCTCGCTGACGGCACGTACTACTGGCGGGCCTACGCGGACGACGGGACCGAGCGAAGCCAGCTCATGGAGACCGCGTCCTTCACGGTGGAGAGCACGGGCGTCGACGAGGCCGTCGGCCGCCTCGCGCTCCATGCCGCGAGCCCGAACCCGTTTGCCGGTTCTGCGAGACTCTCGTTCTCGCTTCCCGAGCGAGCGGACGTCGAGCTCTCCGTCTACAGCGTTGACGGCAGACTGGTGCGAACGCTCGTATCCGGCGAGGCCGGTCCCGGCGTCATCGAGCTCACATGGGACGGTCGTGACAACGGCGGCCGCCGCGTGGGCAACGGCCTGTACTTCATGCGCCTGACCGCGGCCGACGAGACGAGGCACGGCAAGCTCGTCATGCTCCGCTAGCAACGACGCTCATCCCGCGCGGACAGTCTCGGTGGGCTGTCGGCCTCAGGGGAGCAAGCTGAATACGAACGATCGACGAGGGGCGGCCGGCGTGGCCGCCCCTCGGCACGTGATATGGTCAATGTGATCCGGATGTCAAGAGCGTGCAGGCCGCAACGCGCGCCCGGAGGCTGGGACGAGGAGCCGTCCCCGGCCCCGTTCGACTCCCGACATGCCCGCGCCGTGGGCCTTCCCGGAGCAGTTGCTGGAACACCCCTTGCATCACCATGTCCCTGGATGCTGTGTCCACAACCGGGGACCGAGTGACGGAGGGGAGTCGATGCCGACTGCGATGATCTCAGGACCGAGGACCGCGTACCTCGTCGCGCTCGTCGCGCTCGTGTGCGTGTCCTGTTCGAGCACGACCGGGCCATCCGAGGTGGATCCGCCCGAGGGGGCGATCCCAACGAGGACCGTCGCCGGGGAGATCGCGCTTCCCGAGGGCGCGACCCTCGATCCGGCTGCGCTCTCCGTCGTGTCGCTCGCAGATGCGGCGGCCGTCGGAGGCGATGGGTCGTTCTCCCTGTCCATCCCCGACACGGATGTCTCGCAGACGCTCGCGGTCGTCGACGCAGGGGGCGAGATGGTCCTCATGGGCGTCGTATCACGCTCGGCGTCCTCCGGCATCGTCGTCGACGCCGGGTCGACGGCGACCGCGCTGCTTCGCATGAACCCTTTCATGACGATGTTCTCGGAGTCGAACCGGGCCGTGATGGTCGAGCGGGCCGAGATCAAACCGGGCTGGACGACGCTCGTGAGGATGGTCGAGGATGCGCTCTGCGGACCCGACGGGCGTCTGCGCGGCCCGGCTCTCTCGGACGCCTCGCAGCAGTCGTCCGAGCTCGTCATCGATGCGTTGAACGACGAGCCGCCGCAGCCCTCGACGCTCACGGACCCATGGCTCGAGGACGTCGAGGGGGACAGCGTCTCCTGGGTGAACCCGGACCCGGTCTGCTACGCGGCCGTCTTCCGCTCGCTGACCTCGGCCGACTCGCTTGTCGTGCCGGTCTCGGTGGAGCGGACGAGGATCCGCGTGACGCCGGGCTGGCCTCCGTCCGTTCACGTCAGCGGAAGCACACGCACGCACGTCGACATTGGTGACGGCACGTATCGCACCCGTCTTGTCGATGCCTCCTTCCGCACGTTCGACTCGTCGAGTCCGGACGGCGTCGCCACGGCGCGCAATGCCGGGCGCGCGGTGACGGAGCTCATTGCGCTCGTCTCGGGCGCCGTCGTCGAGCGCGAGACGTTCGATCTGGACATGGCCCGCCGGGGCGCGTCGGAGCTCGGCGGCGCCGTGAGCGCCCGCGACCCGTATCGCCTGATCCGTTCGCTCGCATCGCTGATGGCGGACGGAAGCGATGAGGTGGCGCAGTGGATCTGGGACGGCCCGAATCCCTCGTGCTCCGACTTCGTGAGCGCACTCTGCCCCGTGCTCGCTGAGGTCACGTTCGCCACCGGCATCATGGCGGGCGGGGAGTCGCGTGTTCCGTTCTTCGACCGGCTCGTCACGTCCGACCCACGCGTTGAGCTCACCATCAGCCAGCTCGATGGGGTCATGACCGAGACCGGCTCCAGCGAGCCGCCCTCGGCCGCCTTCACCGTCAGTCACTCCTACGCGGCGCCGGGGCAGAGCGTGACGTTCGACGCCTCGGCCGTTGCCGACCCCGACGATCCCACCGAGACGCTGGCGGTCCGCTGGGACTGGGAGAACGATGGGGAGTGGGACACGGGTTGGTCGACCACGAAGACCGCGACGCACGCGTACTCCACCGCCGGAGCGCGTGAGGTCGCCATGCAGGTCAGGGACCCCCGCCTGCTCAACGACAGCGCCGTGCACACGGTCAACGTCGGCGGGAGCGAGGAGACGGCGATCCACGTTGTGATCCTCAGGGACGTGGTCCCGTGGGCGGACGAGATCCCCGCCGTGCTCGACCAGATGCTCGAGGTGATGGGGTTCGAGGCGGGAAGCGGACCCGGGGAGTACGAGGTCGCGTCCGCGGCTTCGCTTCCGGACATCGCGCTCGTTCCCGGTGAGGACCTTCTGATCGTCCAGAACGATCAGCCGCAGTCGTTCTACAACGACTACGCCGCGAGCCAGGTTCGGGTCCAGCGGTTCGTCGAGGAAGGCGGCACCGTGTTCTGGGAAGCGTGCGACCGCGGCTGGCAGGGCGGATCGATCGAGTCCGCGGGGATCGTGCTGCCGGGCAACGTGACGCTCTCGGAGTACGAGACCTGGTACAACTACGTCGCGCTGCCGGGCGCTCCGCTCGTCGAGGGGCTCCCCGATCTGCTCTACGGGCAGTACGCGAGCCACGAGGCTCTTGAGTCGCTTCCGGACGGGGCCGTCGTCTACGTGACGGACGACGCCGGCGGGGCGACGCTCGCCGAGTACGGCGTGGGAGACGGGTGGGTGCTCATCAGCACGCAGCCGCTCGAATGGAACTTCTATCACAACTGGTCCGGTGGTCACGTCATGCCTCACGTCGTGTGCCACGTTCTCGGGCTGCCGCTGACGCACGACTTCGGCGACATCGTCAAGCCGGAGCGCCGCGGCGCCCCTTCGGATTCCGGCGGAGGTCTGGGTCTGACCAGCGGGATGCACTAGCCTGGACGGCGATTCCACTCCTTTGGCACGCCGCGCTGTGTCCCCTGGTTGGCCCGCTCCGCCGCTTCTCAGGCGCCGCTCCTCCGGAGCCATCCGGGGCGGGCGGCGTCTTGTCGCATTCGCGGCGAGCCCGTCAGAGCGGTCGGTGCCTCGTCGCATTCCCGGCGAACCCGTCTGGGCGGCTGGCACCTCGATGTGCCCACCCGGAGCCATCCGGATCGAGCGTCGTTCCGTCTCTTCCCGCGGAATGACTGTCCCTCGGAAAGTTCTTGCGTCACCATTCAATTTTCGTTAGGATACTCATGAAGGCCCAAGCCGTGGTCGATTGTGGCTGAATCGAGTGTCAGTCGGGTACGATCACACGCGTCCTCACGGAGGATTCGAGAGCCCCCCCCGGTAGCGAACGCCGGAGGTCGGGGGCTGCCCCCCTCAGGATTCCGCGGCTTGCCGCTCCGTGAGGGTCGCAGGCTCCGATGCGGGAGCCGGAGAAGGAGTCATCCATGGCACGGAAGAGAGTCGGGAACAAGCGCGAGAAGATCATCAACGCGGCGGCGAAGTTCTTCGGCGAGAAGGGCTACCACAACACGACGACCTCCGAGATCGCGGAGGCCGCCGGCGTGGCCGCCGGGACCATCTACATCTACTTCAACAGCAAGGAAGAGCTCATCGTCGCTGTCTTCGAGGAGTTCCTCGGGCGCCACATGGAGCGTCTCAGGGTGGGCGTCGAGTCCGTCGATGGTCCGATCGCGAGGATCCGCCGGCTCATGACGCTCGGACTCGAGCTCATGGAGAGCAACCCCGAGAGCGCGAGGATCTTCCTCTCGCAGCTCCGTCAGAGTACGACGATGATCAAGACGGTCGCCAAGCGCAGCAGCAGAGCCTACAAGGACATCATCGAGGCGGTGCTGACCGAGGGGATGACGAAGGGTGTCTTCCGTCCGATGGACACGGAGCACGTCGCCAGCATGCTCTTCGGCGCATACCAGATGACCGTGCTGGACTGGGTGGCGCGCGACTGCTCGTACTCACTCACGGCCAAATCGAAGGAGCTCGCTGATTTCGTGCTCATCGGTCTGGCCTGCGAGCTGCCGAAGGAGGATTCGTAGGAACGAAGGCTCCCGGATGACGGGAGTCGCGGTGGTAACTGAAGTACTTCGGTTCGCCGTCCTGGGGAGTTGTCCGGATGGCGGATGGGCGGATGCGGAGAAAGGCGCGGACATTCTCCGAACGGACGGCGACGCATGTGAGGTGATACCATGCAGCCGTCACAGAGTCATCAGGACACGATCAAGGGGCACCTGCTCCGCAAGCTGGGCGCCTGGGGAAGCAGGCGATCCGCGGACGACGTCAGGAAGCTCGTAAGCTGGTCGGCGAAGGGGCTTCCCGAAGGCGTCATACGCGACCGGGTCGAGAGCTTCCGCAGGGCCCTGGACTCCTCGGCGGCGGCGAGCGAGCTCGTCGACGCGTTCTTCAACCTCGCACCGACCTGCCGCAGGCGCATCATCGAGAACCTGCTTGTCAACTGGGGCATTCTCGGCGGCCAGACCCGGTATCACATCATGGAGTCCGAGGGGTGGATGCCGCCGAACTTCGCGGTCATAAGCCCCACCATGCGATGCAACCTCCGCTGCAGGGGGTGCTACGCCTTCGAGTACACGCGGGACGGAGAGCTCACGACCGAGGAGTTCGACGACGTCATATCGCAGTGCAAGGCGCTCGGCATCCACTTCTTCACGATCTCCGGCGGCGAGCCGTTCGTCCGTGAGGACCTCCTCGATCTCATCGACCGTCACAGCGACTCCCTCTTCCAGATATACACGAACGGCACGCTCATCGACGATGCTGTGGCGGACCGCCTCCTCGAGCTCGGCAACGCGATGCCGGCCATCAGCGTCGAGGGGTACGAGGAGGAGACCGACGCCCGGCGCGGCCCCGGCACGCACGCCCGCCTGACGGCCGCGATGGAACGGCTCAGAGAGCGCGATCTGCTGTTCGGGATCTCCGTCACGGCGACGCGTCACAATCAGGAGATCCTGACGAGTGAGTCGTTCTACGATTCGTACATCGAGCGCGGCGCGCTCTTCGCCTGGATCTTCCAGTACATCCCGATCGGCCGCGAGCCGGATGTCGATCTCATGCCGACGCCGAGTCAGAGGACGGAGCTCAGGAGGTTCGTCCACGGCCTGCACCGGACGAAGCCGATCTTCATCGGGGACTTCTGGAACGACGGCGCCTACACGGGCGGCTGCATGGCCGGCGGCCGGATCTACTTCCACGTCACGTCGAGCGGCGGAGTGGAGCCCTGCGTCTTCGCCCACTTCTCCGTCGGCAACGTGCGCGAGCGTCCGCTGCGCGAGATCCTTCAGTGCGATTTCTTCAAGGCGATTCGCTACGCGCAGCCTTACCGTGAGAACAGGAACCTCTACACGCCCTGTATGATCATCGACAACCCCGAGGTGCTCCGCGATCTCGTCGCGGAGTTCCGCGTCCCGCCAAGTCACGCCGGCGCGGAGACCATCGTGGCCGATCCCCGGATCGTCGCGCACCTGGACGAATACTCCCGGGGGATCAGACGACTGGCCGACCCCGACTGGGAGCGTGATCATTGGGATGATCCGGACTCCGAGTGGTACCGCGATGGCGGCTATCGCCTCGAACGCCAGTGGGCGGACGAGCGCGAGGCGCTTGTTCGATGGAACGAGGAGCGGGGAAGGAAGAGGAGCCGACGGTCCGGTGTGGAGGCCGCAGCGGGGCACGTGATCCGGTAGCGGCGGACCCGTGCGGCCGTAGACCAGCCCTACCGTGAGAGGTCCGAGCGGATCTCGAGATTCCTCATGATGTCGCCGCGCGTCACGATCCCGACGAGCCGGCCGTTCTCCACGACCGGCAGCCTTCCCGAGCCTTCGGCCGCGAGCTTGCGCATCGCCGCGGGAATGGGATCGCCCGGGCGGAGCGTGTTCTCGTCGGTGATGGTCGTCATGACATCGCCCACGTGTGTCTCCGACCAGCGGTCGCGTGGCGTGTGCTTCACGTCCTTGATCGTGACGAAGCCGAGCGCGCGATCTCCCTCCGCCACGGGATAGCAGACGAAGTGATGGTGGAGGAAGTGCTCGTTCACGAGCGCGTCGAGGGTGATCGCGGGGGAGACGGTCACGACCTCCCGCGTCATCGCGTCGCCGACGCTCGCACCCGCGATCGCGCGCTTGAGCGCTATCTGGCGGTAGCTTGCCTCCGCACCCTGCCTGAGGAAGAGGGCGATGAAGATGAGCCAGAGCCCCGGAGCGATGCCCCCGATGAACAGGATCACGACCAGGCCGATGACGATCATCAGACCGGCGATGACCTGACCGGTCACGCTCGCGACGAGCGTCGCGCGCCTGAGGCTCCCGGTCACGCGCCAGACGACCGCGCGCAACACGCGGCCGCCGTCCAGCGGCAGACCGGGGAGCAGGTTGAAGAGGAGCAGGAAGGTGTTCGCCACGGCGAGATAGAGCAGAGCGCGGTGAGCAGCGGGCCGGCCGGTCACCCTTCCCAGAATGATGACGCCCGCCCAGAACGCGACGGCGAGCACGGCGCTGACGGCCGGGCCGGCCAGCGCGACCTTGAGCTCGGTGGACGGGTCCTCGGGCTCCTTGTGGATCTCCGCGATGCCCCCGAAGAGGAAGAGTGTGATCCGCCTGACGGGAATGCCGTGCAGGACGGCGACCATGCTGTGAGCGAGCTCATGGACGACGACAGACGCGAAGAAGAAGAAGGCCGTGATGAGACCCAGCGTGACGTAGTGTGCGAGCGACAGGTTGGGTATGGCGCTCGGGAACCAGCCGATACTGAGCGTCCCGACGAAGAGCGCCACGATGAGGAACCAGCTGTAGTGGGCCACGACACGGATACCCATGACCGAGAAGAGCGGGATCCCGCTGTGGCTGGCCACCCAGGAGAGGCCGCGAGGGCTTCGGCGTGCGTTCATGAGCTCCAGCATAGACCAGCCGTCGGGGTGGGGCAAGGATGGGGCCCTCGGGCCGGAGGTCCCGGGCGCGGGCAACCCCGGGTCTTTCCGCGCGTCAGAAGGTCTGTGGGGTCGTTTTCCCGGGGGCGGAACCCGGAGCCACCTTGACCGGGGCCATATGTTGTGATAATATGGATAATTGGAAGCGAATGAGTGGGTCATGGCATCCGAACGGAGGAACATGATGCGCAGACTGACCGCTTTGCTCGTCCTCGTGCTTGTTCTCGTCTCGGCGCTCTCAGCCGCGGCGAAGCTTGAGCTGGCCGAGATGACGACGCGCGGCGCGATCCAGGACGCCACGGCGCGCGGCGACCTGGAGGAGGCACAGAAGTACCTCTACATGGCGTATTCGATCTATGCGCCCGAGAAGCTGCCGGCGGAGTATCGCGGCGGCCGGATCGACAAGTGCGGCGTCCCGACCATCGAGGCGATCGACGACGCGCTCCCCACGTTGCCCGAGGCTGTGGCGAACGAGATCCGCGGCCTGCGGGTTCGCCCGTCGTGTCAGACCTACATGGACACCGAGCATTTCCGCATCCACTACGATACGAGCGGCACGCACGCGATCCTCTCGACCGACTACCTCAACGCCATCGCAACGGCTCTGGAGAACTGCTGGGACGAGGAGATCGACGTGCTCGGGTTCCGTCAGCCGCCGAGCGACGGCAGCGACGCGGACGGCGGAGGCGGCAGCGCGCACTACGACTTCTACGTCCAGAGCCTCTCGGGCGTTTACGGCTACTGCCAGCCGACGTTCTACGCCCCGGGCGGACCCGCGAACGACGCGACGAGCTTCTGCGTCATCGACAACGACTACGCGGGGTTCGGATACGTCGACCCGACAGACCCGATGAAGGTCACGGTCGCCCACGAGTTCTGTCACGGCCTTCAGGCCGCGCACGACGTGAACGAGGAGCTGTGGTACAAGGAGTGCACGTCGGTGTGGGTCGAGGAGATGGTCTACGACGAGATCAACGACTACACGCAGTACTGCAGCTCGTTCTTCTCGAGCCTCTGGCGCCCGCTGGAGTACGACGACAGCAACGTCCGCATCTACGGGTCGTTCGTCTGGAACATGTTCCTCACGGAGAACATCAGCCCCAGCGTGGTCGTGGACAACTGGTGGCAGATGGAGGTCTCGGGAGAGTACACGGCCATGAACGCCGTGTTGACCACATACGGGACGTCGCTCGAGGAGCAGTTCCACGAGTTCAGCATCTGGAACTTCTTCACGAACGCGAGGAACGACGGCGCCCACTACGAGGAAGCCGCTTACCTGCCGCTCGCCTCGTTCCAGCGGACCTTCGGCATGTATCCGCTGACCGACGTGGGTCCGTACACGGCGACGCGTCCGGACCACATGGGTTCCAACTACATCAAGTTCTCGAACCCCGGGAACACGTGGACCGGTCTCCACCTCTCGTTCGACGGTCCTGCGCTCTACGAGCTGCCCTACTGGGCCGACGTCTGCGTCCGCGAGGACCAGGTCGGCGTGGGGCACACGAGCCATCTCGGCGAGATCACGCTGAACCCGTGGGGCAACGGCGACATGACGGTCGCTGACTGGGATCTCATGGACTACGCGTGCCTGATC
Source organism: uncultured bacterium (assembly GCA_964487295.1). Lineage (GTDB taxonomy): Bacteria > Joyebacterota > Joyebacteria > Joyebacterales > Joyebacteraceae > JAPEKQ01. The sequence continues at coordinate 57,593 of CAZAQL010000001.1, forward strand.
GTCACGAACGGCTGCACGACGACCGATGACATGGACTACCTCTTCAGCGCCGAGCAGGTCGACACCGGCGTCGAGGTCGGCTCTCACATCTTCGCGATGAAGCCGGCCAGCCCGAATCCGTTCACGGCGCAGACCTCGATCGCGTACACCGTCCCCAACGGCGGAGGCGCCGTCGAGATGACGATCTACGACGTCAACGGCAGAGCCGTCCGCACGCTCGTCGACGAGCAGATGATGCCCGGCGACCGTCTGGCGTACTGGGACGGCCTGGACAACAACGGCGAGAAGGTCGCGTCCGGCGTCTACTTCGCGCGCCTCAACGTCGACGGCCTGACGGCCTGCGGCAAGCTCGTCGTTCTGAAGTAACGACAGCGGATGTTACGGATGCCAGATGAAGGGGCGGCCTCGTGCCGCCCCTTCTTTGGTGGTAGGCTCCTGAGGTGGTAACACGGGATCGCGGGGAGTCATGGATCGTGGAGGCGCACGATGAGCGAGAAGCTCGAGCGAGAGGTCGAGTGGCTGAGGCGGGTCCGGTCCGGCTTCCGATACATGGCGACGGTCCACAGCCAGGTCGGCACCCTCGTTTACCGCGCCCTGCGCGTGCGCGACAGCTACTCCTCGCGCTCGCTCCGGCTCCGCCACTGGGACACCACCGGCGGGCAGGTCACTCTGACCGATGACGAGCACAAGGCGGTCGTGCCTGTCTACGACTTCGGCTTCATCCACAACCTCTATCACATGGCGGACGAAGACGCTGAGACCGTCGTGCTGGCGGCCTGGTACCTCGTGGCCCACGAGTGGGGACACTACTATCTGGCGAAGGCGGGGAAGCGGAACCAGGAGCGGGACGCGGACGCGTTCGCGGAGCGCGTGATGGTCCGGGTCGGGTTTGATGAGGAGGAGGCCGCCGGGGCGGAGGACCAGTACTGGATCGTCTTCAACGACGACAAGAAGCCCGCTCACGCCCGCTAGTTTGACCCCCCATCCTAGCGTTCCCACAGAAACGCGGTTGATGTCACATAGACCGCGCCGCGGCGCGACTTGGACTCACCCGGTGATGACGCCTCATGCGCGCCGACGACGAGCTCAAGCCAGCGATCGCCGTCCGTGTCGATCGCGGCGACCGAACTCGCGACCGCGTCGCCGGGCGCGCCCACCAGAACGCCGTCGGCGTCCTCGGCGGTTCCGCGCTTCGCGCGCATCACGGACCGCAGGCTCCCCTTGTAGAGATACACCTCGCCCGACCGCTTTCGTTCGCCACCCATCCCGTTGACGAACTGTCCCGCCACGGCGATGTCGTCGAAGCCGTCCCCGTTGAGATCGACGATCATCGGGGCGAGTCCGAAGATGTCCCACTGGGAGCGCCCGACGAACGTGACGATGCGGTCGCTCGGCTCCTCCGGGTCCAGGGCGGTCCCGAGAGTGCCGGACAGAGCATCGATGCCGCTTCCCGGGTCGCCGAAGACGAGATGCGCTGATCCGCGGGAGACGTGCCTGTCGCCCTCCATCCCGGAGGTGTGAGATGAGATGACAGCGTCCGTCGCTCCGTCGCCGTCGACATCGCCGACGGCGATCGCGTAGCCGAGGAGACCGCGCTCGTCGGCGCCGGTGAGGCGCGCGATCGCGACGTCGGCGATCGTGGACGGACCGTTCGCGAGCGCCGACGCGGGAACGACGTAGACGGCGCCCACGTCCTCGACCAGGCCGCCGTCCGCTCGCTCGGCGTCGAACTGGTGCGCGCCGATGAGAAGCTCAGGGAAACCGTCACCATCAACGTCTCCCGTGCGGACCGTTCTGATCGATTCGCCCGACACCGACCCGACGATACGCGTCCGCATCGAGATGTGCGTCGCGTCGTGGTCCACGCCCGGCTCGAGCAGGCCGGTGTCGACGGCGTAGACGGCGCCGACGTCCGGCAGGGCGCCGCTGTCGTGTCCGGGTGCCGAGACGATGAGCTCGTCCCGGCCGTCACCGTCGATATCACAGGATGCGAGCGAGGCTCCGAAGGAGTCGCCGTTGCCCGCTCCGGTCATCGTCGCCACCACCGAGCACGACGCGTCGGTCGAGTCGCGTGGCTCCAGGATGAACACGCGGCCGTTGCGGATGCCGCCTGGAGAGCCGAACTCGGGAGCGCCGACGACGATCTCGTCGTCGCCGTCCGCGTCGATGTCCAGAAAGAGGATCGAGGATCCGAAGCGCGAGGTCGGGTCGCCCTCCCGGACGAGGAAGGCGGCGTCGGACGCGGCATCATCCGTGGTTCGACCGATGGCGTCGGCGGCGAGCACGTAGACGGCGCCCGCGTGGCCGGCGGCGCCCGGTGCTCCGACGGCGAGCTCGGGCGAGCCGTCCCCGTCGGTGTCGCCGACGGCGAGGCTCCATCCGAACTCGTCTCCGGGCGCGTCACCGCGGATGACGACGCCCGGCGGCAACGCCAGATCGACGGGCTCCGCGCCGCGGAGGCCGCCCGCGGCCGGCAGAGAGAGCGCGACGAGGGCGGCGAGGAGGATCCGTGCGGGCATCGCGGACTCCTGGTCAGAAGTGTCTGCTCCGAACGAAGTTTCTGATCGGACCGCGCGCGTGCGATCCGGGGGAGCGTCGGGGCCTGGCGCGAGTATGCGCGCGGCGCGTCCGCCCCGTCAAGCGTCAGGCCCTCCGCCGTCCGGTCTCGGAGCGGCGACTGCCGTCAGACCACGGTGGGCACATGCCGTCAGGCCAAGGGGACGGCCTGCTGTACGGCCCGCGAGGCTGCCAAGACCCGCAGGGTGAAGCCCGGCCGTTCGCTTGACACCCTGGCTGCGGTGGCGATAGAGTCCGCGCACACCAGGGAGGTGCGGAGCGTGACGATGACCGTGACAGGCTATTCAAGGACGCGCCCGGCGCGCGCGGGAGAGGGTGCTGCCCGGAGCGGCCCGGCGCGCGAGGGAGACGGCGATACCCGGACCGGCCCGGCTCGCGCGGAAGCGAGCCGCACGGCGCCCCGGCGCCGGCGCCGCGCAGTGGGTGCGGCGGCGACTTGCGTCGGGCTCGCGGCGCTCGGTCTTGCGCTCCTCGGTCCGTTGCCGGTTCGAGCGGCGGAGCCTCTGTCGAGTGCGGAGCTCGCCGAGCTTCTGGAGCGCTACAATTCGTTCGTCAGACACGAGCGCTGTCTGATCGAGACGCTTCGCGTGGTCCAGACCATGGTGGATCCGCAGGAGGACGGCTCGGAGCGGACCGCGGTCGCCGAACTCACGTACATCGCCGGCAGCGGTATGGTCCGCGACGTACTCTCCTCGGACCTGGCCCATCCTGAGGGTGACTACACGCTGGACAGCGTGATCGGACCCGAGCTTCCAGGCGGGGAGTACGACATCGAGCCCGTCGGCCGCGACACGGTGGACGGCGAGTCCGCGTTCCACCTGCGTGTGACCGCGCTCGACCGAGACAGGGATCACTTCGACGGCGAGATCTGGATATCCGAGATGGACGCCTCGCCCGTCCGCGTCCGGGGACGCGTCGCCGACCCGCCCTTTCCCGTGGTCCTCATCACCTTCGACAAGCGGTTCGAGCGGCTCGCGCCGCAAGACGTTCGTGGCGAGGAGTGCCCGACCGCTCTCCGACTGCTCCGGCGTCACTCCGGCGAGGCCGAGGTGAACCTGCTGCTCGGGAGGAAGCGCGGGCAGCGTCACATCTTCTACGACGACTACGTCGTGAGGGTTCGACCTCCGGACGGCGGGCCGACCGGAAGCACAGCCGATTGAGGGATGTCCGCCGCCGGCGGGCAGGCATGGGGAGTCCGTCGCCGGCGGGTACGCATGGGGAGTCCGCCGCCGGCGGGTGCGCATGGCGAGTCCGCTGCCGGCGAGTTCGCATGCGGTCGGGCGGCCTCCGATGGCCGAACGCTGCCGAATTCGATTGACAGAATTGCGCGAGTTCTGTATGTGTCCATTATGACACAGCTCAGGGGCTGCGGCTGACCGTTCCTGGGCGCCCCGACAGGGGTGAGGAGCCGCTCTTGGGCGGCTCCTGTCTGAGATTGGGAGGAGCGCGGCGCTTACCGTGTTCCTCCCGATTCGTCTGAGTGCGGCGCGGACCCTTCTCCTCCCGATTCGTCTGAGTGAGCGGCGGCGGCATGAGAAACGCCCCACCCGAGGGTGGGGCGTCTCCGTGGTGATCGGTCGTCCCTGGGCGGGTCATCCCGCCCGGAGCCGCTGTCAGCGATACAGCGCCTTGATCGCCGACCAGGATCTCTCCTCGACCGGCTGGCCCTCGCAGTCGCCGTCGTCGGCGAACTTGCCGACCCCGCCGTGCCAGAGAACGCAGTAGATGTGGACCTGATCGTCGCAGTCGACCACCCAGCGCGGGTAGTCGGGATGGTCACCGATGATGATGTCGCCTGGCGCTCCCAGGTAGAACAGGTGCACCACGGCGATCGGGTACGGGTGCTGCCCGAGATCGATGCACTCGGTGGACGAGAGCGTGATGCCCTCCTCCCAGTTGCCGATGGAGAGGCCGCCGGGGAGGAGGCTCTCGTAGCTCGGCGGCGAGGACGTCCCGGGTGTCACGTCGAGCTGGAACGAGATGGTCGTGAAGCCCACGCCGCTGCCGAACATCTCGAGCATGACGTAGGCATCCACGGACGTGTAGGCGTCGGGATAGGCCTGGGGCTGGTAGTTCCCCGGGTCGAAATCGATGTACATCGCGTCGAAGCCGACCGGGTTGCCCGCGGCCACGGCGGCGCCCAGCGACAGGAGCAGCACGACAGCCATAGCAGTACGCAGCATGGTCACCTCCCTCGTTGAGGACGAGCACCGACCACCAGTCATCATTATACCACGCCCTGCCGGTCGATGCACGAGCCGCGCAGCGCCGGACCGGGTTCACCGGAAGAAGCCCCGCGGTCCCGCGATGCGGGGCGCGTTGACAGGCGGTCCGTTTCGCCGATAGAATCCACATGCGCCACACGCCCGGCACCACCCGCAGTCCCGCCATGAGATTCTTCCGGCATCAGGGGAACGCATGAGCAGCTTCAGGGGCTTCCTGACACACCTCGCCCGATATCGATGGAAGGTGCTGCTGGGCCTTGCGAGCCTGATCGTTGTCGACGCGATGCAGCTCGTCATCCCGCGGATCATCAAGAGCGCCGTCGATGATCTCACGGCCGGCGCGGCCGGCGGGAACGACCTCGTCCGGTACGGGCTCGTCATCGCCGGACTCGCCGCCGGCATCGCGGTCTTCCGGTTCGCCTGGCGCTTCTTCATCATCGGGACCTCCCGCCGGATCGAGGAGGACATCCGCAACAGGATCTTCCGCCACCTCCATCTGCTCTCCGCCCGGTACTACTCCGCAAACAAGACCGGTGACCTGATGGCGCGCGCGACGAACGACCTGAACGCGGTCCGGATGGCGTGCGGCATCGGCATCGTCGCGATGACCGACGCCGTCCTGCTGGGGCTTGCGACCATCGTGTTCATGCTGGCGCTCAACGTGCGACTGACGCTGCTCGCTCTCATTCCGATGCCCATCATCGCGCTCTTCGCGCTCCGGGCGGGGCGGATGCTCCACCAGCGGTTCGAGAGAGTGCAGGCGACCTTCTCGGACCTCACCGAGCGCGTGCGGGAGAGCATCGCCGGGATCCGCGTGGTCAAGGCGTACGTGCAGGAGGACTACGAGTTCGAGCGCCTCGCCGACGTCGGTCGGGACTACATCCGGAGGAACATCCGGCTCGTCAGGGTCTGGGGGGCGTTCTTCCCGTTCATCATGCTCCTCTCCAGCATGAGCATCGTCATCGTGATCTTCGTGGGCGGCCGGCAGGTGATGACGGGAGACATCTCGACCGGCGACCTCGTGGCCTTCACGAGCTACCTCGGGATCCTGACCTGGCCGATGATGGCCATGGGGTGGGTCGTCAATGTCATGCAGCGCGGCGCGGCGTCTATGGAGCGCATCCAGGGTATCCTCGACGCGGACGTGGAGATCGCCGACGCCGACGGGGCCGTGGAACTCGACGAGGTCCGCGGTGAGATCGAGTTCGATCACGTGACCTTCCGCTATGAGAAGGACCTCGAGCCCGCTCTCGACGACGTGAGCTTCCACGTGCCCTCGGGCTCGTGGCTCGGCGTCCTGGGGCGGACCGGGTCCGGCAAGAGCACCGTGTGCAATCTCCTCCTCCGGCTGTTCGAGACGGACGAGGGCACCGTGATGCTCGACGGGCACGACGTGAGATGTCTAACGCTCGCGTCGCTCAGGCGGGCCTACGGATACGTTCCGCAGGACACGTTCCTCTTCTCCGATACCGTGCTTGAGAACGTCCGGTTCGGACACCCCGGCGCGACCGAGGACGACGTGCGGAGGGCGCTCGACGTGGCCGGCATCGCCGAGGAGATCGAGGAGTTCCCGAAGGGGCTCGAGACGCTCGTCGGCGAGCGCGGCGTGACGCTGTCGGGCGGGCAGAAGCAGCGGATCGCCATCGCGCGCGCCATCCTCGGTGCGCCGGCGGTCATCATCCTCGACGACTCGCTGTCGTCGGTCGACACCGCGACCGAGGAGCGCATCCAGGAGCACCTGCGCGATGAACTGGCGGGTCGCACGAGCATCATCGTGTCGCACCGCATCTCGTCGATCAAGGACTGCGACCAGATCATCGTTCTCGACGAGGGCCGCGTCATCGAGCGTGGTCGGCACGAGCAGCTCGTCGAGCACGGGGGCCTCTACGCGGACATCTACCGCCGGCAGCTGCTGGAGGAGGAGATGGAGGAGAGCGACGAGGCGGAGGAGGAGACCGCGTGACGCACGGGTATCACGAAGATGACATCATGGGGAAGGCGTACGACGCGCGGCTTGTGCGGCGCCTCCTCACGTTCGTGCGGCCCTACGCGCGCCTCATCGTGCTGGCCGTCCTCATGCTCGTCGCCGTCGCCGCGTTCGAGATCGCGTTACCGTATCTCACCCGTTCGGCCATCGACGATTACATCGTCGCGACGTCCCGGCTCATCGTCTCGGACGGGGAGGGAGCGGCGTTCGTCGAGCGGCATCCCGACGGGCTCATGCCGGTCGACGGAGAGCCGGGTTCGTACTTCGCCCGGACGAAGACGCTCTCAGGATACGATCCGCGCGAGGTCGCGCGCGCTTCGGATCAGGGCGTCATCCGCGACGGGTTCTACTACCTGGCCGACCGCGAGCGGGCCGTCCGGGCGGGACTCGACCTCGACGACCTCAGGACCGCCGGATCGGTCGTCGCGATCCCGATCGACTCTCTCTCCGGGCTCTCTCCGGAGCAGGTGCGCATCCTGCGCGCCGAGGACTTCGAGGGAATCTCGCGCATCGCGCTCACGATCGTGGCGATGCTTGTCCTCTCGTTCACGTTCACGCTGCTTCAGATCAACATGATGGAACTGACGTCCCAGCGAGTCATGTACGACATCCGGATGCGCGTGCTCGGACACCTGCAGAGACTGTCGCTCTCCTTCTTCGACAAGAATCCCGTGGGCCGCCTCGTCACGCGCACGACGAACGACGTGCAGGTCCTTCACGAGATGTTCACGTCGATCGTCATCACGCTCTTGCGGGACGTGTTCGTTCTGCTCGGCGTCGTGATCGTGCTCCTCCGGCTCAACTGGCGACTCGCGCTCGTGAGCTTCGCGGTGCTGCCGTTCATGGCGTGGGTGACCGTCCGGTTCAGCGTTCTCATCCGAGATGCGTTCCGCGAGGTTCGCATCAAGGTCGCGCGCATCAACGCGTCGCTTCAGGAGAACATCAGCGGCATGCGGGTCACTCAGATCTTCCGGCGTGAGGAGGAGAGCTGCCGGCGGTTCGCGATGATCAACCACGAGAACTACCTGGCGGCGATGCGGCAGGTGAAGACGTTCGCGATGTTCATGCCCGTCATGGAACTCGCGAGCGCCATCGCGATCGCGCTCGTCATCTGGTACGGCGGCGGCAAGGTCGTTCAGAGCACTCTCTCGCTCGGCACGCTCGTGGCGTTCCTGTCGTACGTCCAGATGTTCTTCCGTCCACTCAGGAACCTCGCGCAACAGTACGGGACGATGCAGCAGGCCATGGCGTCGTCGGAGCGGATCTTCCAGTTGCTCGACAACGACCGGATCATCCCTGATCCAGAGGAGCCTGTCACGCTCGAGCACGTCGAGGGGCGTATCGCGTTCGAGGACGTCTGCTTCGCGTACGTCGAGGGAGAGCCGGTCCTCCGGAACGTCTCCTTCACGGTCGAGCCAGGCGAGACGGTTGCGATAGTCGGCGCGACGGGCGCCGGTAAGACCTCGATCATCAGCCTCATCGAGCGGTTCTACGACATCCAGGAGGGCCGCATCACGCTCGACGGCGTGGATATCCGGAAGCTCAGCAAGTCGGATCTCAGGCGCCACATCGGGCTGGTGATGCAGGACGTGTTCGTCTTCGCCGGCGACATCAAGGGGAACATCCGCCTGGGGAACGAGGAGATCGGGGATGAGGAGCTTCAGCGCGTCTCCAGACACGTCAACGCCGACCGCTTCATCCGCAGGCTGCCTGGCGGGTACGAAGAGGAGGTCCGGGAGCGCGGCTCCACGCTCTCGACCGGGCAGCGCCAGCTCCTCGCGTTCGCGCGCGCGCTCGCGTTCGATCCGCGCATCCTCATCCTCGACGAGGCTACCTCGAACATCGACACGGAGACGGAGGCGCTCATCCAGGACGCGCTCGTCCGTCTCATGGAGGGGCGCACCTCGATCGTCATCGCGCATCGGCTCTCCACGATCCAGCACGCGGACAAGATCCTCGTAATGCACAGGGGCCGCATCCGCGAGGTCGGGACACACCAGGAGCTCCTCGCGAAGCGGGGGTACTACCACACGCTCTACCAGCTGCAGTACGCGCAGTAGCCGGGGGGCGGCGTCCTCGCGTCGGGCGCCACAGCAGTGGCCGGGCATCGATCGGTGCCGGGCAGCGACGGAGGAACAGATGGCATACGCACTCATCGAGCGGTCCGGAGGCGAGCGCGTCGTCCACGTGCTCCGAGAGGGAGAGCAGACCGTCGGGCGCTCGTCCGATTGCGACATCCGGCTCGGGCACTCCTCGGTATCGCGGAGCCACGCGAGCATCACAGTCGACGGCGGCCACGTGACCGTTCGCGATCTCGGCAGCCGCAACGGCACGTTCGTCGGCGGCGAGGCCACGAGCGGGGCCGTCGAGGTCTCGCCGGGGCAGGAGATCGAGTTCGCCGGGGTCGGGATGGAACTCGTCGACCGTGACGCGTCGAGGAACGGCAGTGCGTCGCTCGACGCGTCCGCCGTCGTGAGCTCGGTGATGGCCGCGTCGGAACTGAAGACGCCCGGGAAGGGACGCGAGAGCGGGTCCGGACTCTTCCGGGTCCTGGCCGACGCCGGCGCGTTCCTCGTCTCGGAGCGTCCGCTCGACACCATCTACGAGGACGTGCTCGACCTGGTGGAGCGCGCGGTCTCGTGCGAGCGGGCCGTCATCCTCGTCCGCGAGGACGGAGGCGAGCCCGTCGTCAGGGCTTCGAGGGTTCGCGGACAGGGGGCCGGTTCCGACCGGCTGGTTCTGAGCCACACGATGGTCCAGCGCGTGCTCGATGAGGGTGTCGCGCTCCTGACGACCGACGCGCAGTGCGACCCGCGCTTCGAGGGGCGGGAGAGCGTCGTCGCGCAGGGCATCCGGGCGGCGATGGCGGCGCCGCTGCACGACAACGAACGGGTCATCGGCCTGCTCTACGCGGACACGACCGACCCGGCGTCCTGGTACAACGACGATGAGCTTCGAGCCTTCACCTCGCTCGCCAATCTGGTCGCCGTGAAGATCACGCAGGCCCGGCTCGCCGCGGCAGAGGAGGAGCGGAAGCGACTCGAGCGGGAGCTCTCGACGGCGCGCGAGATCCTCTCGAACATCCTCCCCGCAGAACTGCCGGACGCCGAGGGCTACGAGGTGTGCGCGTTTCACGAGTCCTGCTTCGAGGTCGGTGGAGACCTCTACGACGTCAGGCACTTCGACGACGGACGCTCGCTCGTGCTCGTCGGCGACGTGGCCGGCAAGGGGCTCGGAGCGGCGCTCCTCGTGTCGAGCATCGTGCCGATGGCGCACGCGCTGCTGGAAGGCGAGACGGAGCTCGTCGACGCGGTGACGAGACTCAACAGACAGGTGTTCAGAGCGACGGACGCCGTCCGGTACGCGACGCTCTTCGTGGGGATGCTCGACCGGCCGACCGGTCGGCTGGTGTACGTCAACGCGGGACACAACCCGCCCTATCTCGTGGAGCCTGACGGGAGCGTCCGGGAGGTCAAGGCGACGGGGACGCCGGTGGGCATGCTCGAGGCCGTACCCTTCTCCGCGAGCGAGGTGACGCTCGCGCCCGGGGCCGTTCTCGCGGCGTTCAGCGACGGTGTGACCGAGGCGGAGCGCGCGGACGGGGCCTTCTACGACGAGGAGCGCCTCCTCAAGGCCCTGGACCGGGTCCGGACGGACTGCGCCGGGGCGATCGTGTCGGGGGTTCTCGATGACGTTCGCGAGTTCGTCGGGGACTGCGCTCAATCGGACGATGTGACGCTGCTCGTCATCCGGAGGCTCCCCGGGGCAGGGTCCGACTGAGCGAGCCGGGGACGCGCCAGACGCGCGGTTCACGTGGCGTGGGCGTCAGCCCGCCTTCTCCGCCGCCCGCATCTCCGTCGCCATGTGCCTGTGGTTCCACACAGCGGCCGCGATGATGAGCGCGATCCCCGCGAGGCTCAAGCGGTCGGGCACCTCTCCCCAGAGCACGAGCGCTATCACCCCGGCGAAGACGACGTGCGCGTAGTTGTAGATCGAGAGCTGCGACGCCTGGGCCTGATGGTAGCCGTACGTCAGCGCGAACTGGCCACTCGTGGCGAACACACCCGCCCCGAGCAGAGCCAGCCACTGCCGGGGATCGGGGTGGACGTATGTGGCGATCGTCGGCCCGATGACCGCGACCACCGAGACGAGTGAGAACCAGAACACCACGGTGTAGGGCGGCAGCTTGCCCCTGAGCGAGCGGACGACGGTGTACGCGCCGCCCGAGCACATCGCCGAGACCAGCCCGGCGACGGCCGGCATCGCCCGGTAATCGAGCTGTGGCTTGAGCACGAGCGCGGCGCCCAGAAAGGCAACGAGGAGCGCGGGAACGACGTGTCTTGAGAGTCGCTCGCCGAGAAACGCCACGGCGAAGATGGTGACGAAGAACGGCGAGAGCTTGTTGAGGATCGTCGCGTCCGCGAGGTTCAGACGCCCGATGGCGTAGAAGTAGAGCAGCATCGCGGCGGTCCCGAACGCACCCCGAAGCAGCAGCACGGGCGCGAGGCGCCCCTGCGCGAACGGGTTCTCGCCGTACCTTGCCCCGACGGCCGCCATCGCCACGAGCGAGACGACGCTCCGGTAGAACACCTTCTCAACGACCGGGATGTCTCCGGCGAGCCTCACCATCACCCCGACGAGCGAGAACGAGACGGATGCCACGAGGATCGCCACCACGGCGCGCCCCGCGTTGTCGCGCGTCACGGGGTCGTGACCGATGCGCAAAGGGTGGCTCAACGTCGGCCCCTGTCCGAAGGGGAGAAGAGCCGGTCGGCGGCCCGCGCCCACGCCTCCAGGCGGTCGGGTGTCTTCGGGTAGCGCCGGTAGTGGCGGTGCGCGGCGGCCGCCTGTCGCGACGCCGCCAGAAGACCGGCGGCGAGAACCGGCCTGCGGGCGGCGCGTCCCACCATCGACATCAGGTGACGCGTGAACCGCCCGGGCGAGTTCCCGTAGAGCTCGCGGTAGACGCCGGCGGCGCGGCCCAGTTCCTCGACGAGGAAGGCCAGGTCTTCATGAGAGAGGGAGGCGACGAGACGACGGAGCACGTCCTGCGCGGCGTGGGGCGCGCCGATGAGACGCATCGTCTCGACCGCGTACGGCCAGAGCTCCGCGAGGCTCGCGTCTCGGCTGAGCGCGGCGCGCCCGCCGATCCTCCCGGCGAGCGCACCGGCGATGATCGACGGCGCGATGCCGCCGCCGTGAAGAGGGTTGGTGTGGCACGCGGCGTCGCCGACCGAGATGAAGCCGGGTCCGACGACACTCGCGAGAGGACGCCGAAGCGGGAGCATGCCGGCACCCGACCGCACGGCCGGCAGGGCCGTGACGTCGTTCCAACGTTCGAGCAGCTCCGGGAGGCGCGAGTGGAGCGGCCGGTCGATCCTCGGGAGCGTCCCGCCGATTCCGACGTTCGCCATGCGGGCGCCGACGGGGAACAGCCAGCCGTACCCGTCGCCGGCGCCGTCCGGTGACGGCAGGATGCGGATGCGGTCGGGCCGGTCGAGCTCGTTCGTGAGCGGCACGAGCGCGTAGTACCCGATCCCGACCTCGGCGCGACGCGGCGCCTCGGGACGAACCGGACCGTCGTGACGCGTCAGCACCGACCGGAAGCCCGACGCGTCGATCACCACGCGGCCCGAGACATCTCGCTCGCGGCTCTCGAGGTCGCGCAGTCTGATGCGGCCGCGTCCGCGGTCCGACCAGCCGACGCACGACGTCCCGTCGAGAAGCTCGGCGCCCGCCTCGATGGCGTCGGCGACGAGTCGCTGGCCGAAGAGGGGGCGGTTGATGACGATGCCCGGCTCGTCGACCTCGACAACGCTGCCCGGGAGTTCGAGCCTGCCGCCCGTGACCTCGGTCGCGATCTCCGCTCCACGCGGCGGATCGACGTACTCAGCGATCGTGGTTGCCCCGTCGGTGGAGAGCGCGCCGCCGCAGGCCTTGGCTCCGATCTCGCGCGCGGAACGGCTCTCGACGAGGAGCGTGGAGACGCCCGCTCTGGCCGACCAGAGCGCGGCGGCAGCCCCGGCGGTCCCGGCGCCGACGACGATCACGTCGTGTATGTCCCCGTGTGACGATGACATAGAGGACCGGAGCTTACCAGCGGGCCGGTCGCCGGGTCAATGCCGCCCGGTGCCGTGGGGAACCGCGCTTCGTGGAGCGCATCTAAATGGATGGTGAATAGCGCCGTGTCGCGGTCGCGTGGCGTCCTCGCGACGCGTTTCCCTCGCACTGCGCCTGTTGAAACGGGGCACAAATCATGCTATACTACAGTCTGTCAAGAATTTAGCGACCGGTTGCCCCCGCGAACGGTAGACGGGGGCGTATACCCGTGACGCGGGTGCGCGTCGTGCGGACGACGCGCGCGTCCCGTCGGTGAGGAGTGTGACTCGAATGCGAGGAACGAACAGGCCAACAAGCGTTCTCATCACGGCGCTTCTCGTACTCGTCGCCATGGCGCTTCCGCTCATCTCCTTCGCGGAGGTGAACCGGGAGGTCTCCCCGGAGGAGCAGGCGAGGATCGACGCGATCAACGACCGGATCACGGAGATGGGGTACGACTGGGTGGCGGGACCGACGAACGTCTCGCACCTGTCGCCCGAGCAGAAGCGAAACCGGCTCGGCGGCGAGATCCCGCCGGACATCCTCGCGGAGTTCGAGGCCCTCGAGCCCGATCCTGAGATCCTCCGCATGACGTTCCGCTCGAGTTTCGACTGGCGTGACTTCGGCGGCGTCACCCCGGCCAAGGACCAGGCGGACTGCGGCTCATGCTGGGCGTTCGGCGCGGCCGGCGCCACGGAGGCGCACATCCGGATCGCCGAGGGCGTCATCCTCGACGTCTCCGAGCAGCAGATCATTGACTGCAACGGACAGGGCTCCGACTGCGACGGCGGCTGGGCCGGCGATGCCTACGCCGTTCACTACAGCCCCGGCGCCGTGAGCGAGGACGACATCCCCTACGTTGCGGACGACAACCAGAGCTGCCGTGAGCGGCGGTACGACAAGATCGCCATCATCGACGGCAGCGCGAACATCTCGAACAACGTCTCCACGCTCAAGTACAACCTCGAGACGTACGGTCCGCTCTCGGTCGGCATGTGCGTCTACGACGACTTCTACAACTACACGGGCGGGTGCTACGAGAATCCGGGCACCGACTGGACGAACCACGTGGTTCTGCTCGTCGGCTGGGACGACGCGATGTGCGGGGGCGAGGGCGCGTGGCTCTGCAAGAACAGCTGGGGGCAGGACTTCGGCGACAACGGCTTCTTCTGGATCAAGTACGGGACCTGTCGCATCGGCACCGGCGCGATGCGCCCGGTCAACGCTCACACTCCGAAGACCGTCCTGGTGCCAGACGAGTACGCGTCGATCCAGACCGCGATCGACAACTCGGAGCGCGGCGATGTCATCAGGATCGCGGAGGGAACCTACAACTAGACGGTCGTTCTCGACGACTACCGGTCGCTGATCGGCGGGTACGACCCGACCTTCACCTACCGGGACCCCGAGGCCTACCCGGTGGTGATCGACGCCGGTGGCGCAGGTCACGGCATCTACGTCGAGGAGAGCGAGAACATCCTGATCGACGGTGTGAAGGTGACCGGAGCGACGGGTGTCTCGTCCGGCATCTACGTGAAGGCGACGACGGCGACCATCCAGAACGTCGAGGTCTACGGCTGCTGGCGCGGTCTCACCGCGACGTACGGCAGTTCGGGTCCCGAGGGTGGGCTCATCATCGAGCTGTCGAACTTCCACGACAACGACGTGGCCGGCGTTTTCCTGAACGACGTGCCGAACGCAGACGTCAGCCTCTACTACGTCGCCTCGTACGACAACGGCGGACCGGGCATCTACTCCTACTCGTCGGCGACGGACATCGAGAACTGCACGATCGCCGGGAACGGGCTCGACGGCGGCATCGACATGCGCTCCTCGACCGGCAACGTCATCATGAACAACATCATCGCGTCGAACACGGGCCACGGCATCGTCTGCACGAGCGCCACGCCCGACATCTCATACAACGACGTCTGGGACAATTCACTGGGCGGATACAGCGGCTGCTCGGCCGGCACGGGCGACATCTCCGTCGACCCGGTCTTCTGTGACGCCGCCGGCGGCGTCTACTCGGTCCACGCCACTTCGCCGACCCTGACCCAGGGCGATGGCGGAGGCCCGATGGGGGCGCTCGGCATCGGCTGTCCCGTGGGTCCGCAGAACCTCGAGATCGCGCAGAGCGGCGCGTCGCTGGAACTCACGTGGGACGAGCCGCCGGCCTCCCGCGCGACCGTCGACTACTACATCGTCTACCGCGACACGGTCGCCGTCCCGGCGCAGCAGATCGCGACGGTGGACGCGCCGGCGACCTCCTTCACCGACATCACCATCCCGGCCTGTCAGCTCAGCTACTACCGGGTCTCCGCCGTCGATGACGGCGGCCTCGAGGGCGCGCCCTCGAACAAGGTGTTCGGCGAGCTGTGCTACGATGGTCCGACGGCGCTCACGGCGGGCTTCACCGAGGGCGCGAACGAGCTCAGCTGGTCGGCCGGAGCGGGACCGATCGACGAGTACGTCGTGATGCGGGGCAACGTCCTCGCGGAGCCCGAGTCGCTCGCGAGCGTCTCGAGCGCGGAGACTGAGTTCGTCGACGTCTGGACGACCGACTGCCCGCGCGACAACTACCGCTACGAGATCGTGCCCGTCTACGACACGGGCTGGTACGGGCAGCCGTCGGCGCAGGTCTCCGTCGATCCGGCTCCGTCGCCGCCCGAGGGCATATCCATCGGGTGGGACATCGACGACATCGTGCTGAGCTGGGACTGGAACTGCGAGAGCGACTTCCGTCGCTACTGGGTCTACCGCGACACGATCCCGTTCTCCGATCCGATCGACTCTGACCGGCTCGTGGGCTTCACGCCCGACACGACGCACGTCGACGAGGGTATGAACCCGAACAAGACCTGGTTCTACCGGATCGCGGCGAGCGACGCATCCTCGCAGAAGAGCGTCTACTCCGAGCTCGTCTGGCTGGGCACAGGCGTGACGATCGACGTGCCGTCGACCTACTCGACCATCCAGTCGGCCATCAACGCGGCGAGCCCCATCGACACGGTGCTCGTGGCGGCCGGCACCTACAACGAGAACATCACGCTGAAGGACGGCGTGCTCGTCATGAGCGCGGACGGACCGGCGACCACGGTCATCCAGTCCTCGACCGGCAACGTCGTCTCCGCGACCGGCCTCGGCGACCTGACGCTTCTGCGGGGGTTCACGATCGACGGACAAGGCTCGGCGTCGAACGGGCTGCAGATCCTGGACTCGGTGCTTCGCATCGACGACTGCTTGGTGACGGGCTGCAACAACGGCATGAACTTCACGTTCGGAGCGAAGCCCACCGTCACCGCGTCGACGCTGACGTCCTGTCAGTACGGAGCCGCGGTCGGCGACTCGTCGGTACCGTTCTTCTCGGGCTGCACGTTCAGCGACAACTCGTTCGCGGGCGTCTACAATCAGGGCGTTCCCGGACCGCAGATCGGCCGGACGCTCGGGGACGCCTGTGACTTCGGGAACAACGCGTACTTCCACGTGTTCAACCTCGCCGCGTCGGAGCTCGACGCCGAGTACAACTACTGGGGAGACATCTGCGTCGAGGAGGCCTGGTTCTACGGACTCGTCGACTACATCCCGTGGACGGATTCCGGACACACGGAGGTCTACACGGAGTGTCCCAACAGCGTGCCCGACGGGGACGGGGGGAAGGCGTTCGTGACACACAACTTCCCGAACCCGTTCAACCCGTCGACAGCGATCCAGTACGCGCTCGGCCGGTCGGGTCCGGTCTCGCTCTCCATCTACGACCTGCGCGGACGGCTCGTCCGCACGCTCGTCAACGAGGAGCAGGCGGCCGGGGACTACACGGTCGTGTGGCAGGGGAGGGACGACGAGGGTCGGCAGCTCGGCTCCGGCGTCTACTTCTACCGCATCGACGCTCCGGGCATCTCTGAGCGCCGGAAGATGGTCATGTTGAAGTAGAGACCGCCAGGTCGCCTGCGACGCGGCGCGGCCGAGCGCGGCACGAGGATCTTCGAAGGGGACCGGTTTCCACCGGTCCCCTTCTGCGTTCAATAGAGCGGAGAGGTCCGCGCGGCCGGCATGACGGCGCGTTCACAGCATACTGATTGAAAGTCATTGACGACCTGCCGTCATTTGGGTATTATCGTATTGTTGTCGGACTACCAATCATCAACGAACAGAGTTGCTGCCAGCGGAAGGGTCGGCGGCCAGGTCGCGTTGTCGCGCCTGTCCGTGTCGCTCGTCCGCGCCATCACGGAGGAGCCGACGATGCGCACACGTTACCGCTTCGCGCTGCTTGCGGTTCTCGCCCTTCTGGTCCCGGCGAGCGCCCTCGCGCAGACCCCGCCCCCGAACTACGACCTCTACTGGGTCGACACGAACAGCGACCAGGTGTGGGCGTACGTCGATACGGCCGGCACGATCGTGAATCCCACGCCCATGTTCAGCGGCGTCACTTCGATGGCCGTCGCTCAGGACGGCGGCGTACTCATCGGCAAGCAGCTCGGCATCGACCGTCTGGATCCCGTCACGGGGACCACGACGACGCTCGACCCGTACTCGTACAACATCGGTGAGCTCTGCGAGGACGGCGAGAGCGGCGACATATTCTGGATCTCGGGCACCGGGTACTCGGAGCTCTGGGTGTTGCCCTCCGGCACCAGCACGAGCCTCATGGCGACCACTTTCACAGACCAGCCGCTCGACATCGACGTCATACCGAACGGTGAGCGCGCCGGGAACCTCCTCATACTCCTCGACTCGTACGGAGTCGACCCGAGGCTCGTCGAGCTTGAGCGCGACGGCCTGAACGAGTTCACGATCGTCGACACGGTCGCGACGTTCTACGAGCAGTGCCCGCTCGCCTTCTCGTTCCTCCCGAACGGGCACATCATCGTCCTCGATTGCGTCGACGGGATGTGGGAGGTCGAGTACGACGGGTCCATGACGCAGTTCGGGACCTTCTCGGACGACGGCGTCACCGACATCTCCGTCGGGGCCGACGGAACCGTCTACGTCATGGGAGAGGCCTACGCATCAGTCTTCCGCTTCAACTCCTTCGGCCAGCAGCTGTTCCCGTCGATCTTCGGTCCGCTCCTCGGAGGCCCCATCGAGGCCGTCGGGTTCGTCCCGACGCCGCCGGGGTCGAACGTCGTCGTGAACCCGTTGCTCGGGGTCGACGTGCTCTTCGAGGAGATCACCGACGGCGGGTACACGTCGGCCGAGACCACCGAGAGCGACAGCCGCACGAGTCCCGGAGGCAACGACCTGCCGGCGTACGCCCAGCCGCCGGGTTCTCGGAGCGATTTCACCTACATCGCGGCGACGACGAGCGCCGTCTACGAGAACCTTATCCAGGTGGACGTCTACCTGCCGGGAAGCCGCTTCTTCGTCGCGCAGGGGACGGGGGGCGAGTTCCACGACGTGACGGTCGTCGGGAGCATCGAGGACGCGCGCGGGGTCATCTCGCGGTTCAACTCGCCCGTGCAGATCCCGACGGGCGACGGCACACGCATCGACGGCCCGACCGAGTTCGTCCTCGTTGAGGACACGAGGGCCCTCCCGGATGTCGTGGACGCGAAATTTGACAGACTCATCGATCTGCTGAACGACGGCGAGCACTCGCCGTCGGCGACGATGGACCTCGTGTACGCGAGCCGGTATCTCCTGAGGCGCGCCATGACGGCCGAGCGCATCTACGACGGGGGCAGCGTGCTCGGCGCCATCGCCGAACTGGCCATGATGAACGATGATATCCGTTCGTTCGCGGGCAAGGGGGTCCCCAATTCGTCAGAGGATCCGCTCGGGAACGTCGCCGGTGAGATGCTGTCGCGCTCGAAGACGCTGATGTTCAGTCTCGGCCTCATGGTCACGCCGCTCCGCGGAGCGGGCGTCGAAGCGGACGGGGCGACGCTCGCCCTGGCGACGCCGAACCCCGTGCGCGGCGAGTGTCGGATGCAGCTCACGGGACCGGCCGGGACTCGCGCGCTGGCGGCCATCTACACCGTGGGCGGCCGGCTCGTGCGGACGCTCTACGAGGGCGAACTGGCGACGGGCTCGCAGGAGCTCGTGTGGAACGGCACGGACGACGCGGGCCGCCGCGTCGCTTCGGGCGTGTACCTTACCAGGGCAATCGCCGGTTCGAGGGTCTCGACCGGGAAGCTCGTATACGTCAGGTAGCAGCCGGCGCAAAGCGGCTGTCTTCGGAGGTGGCGCGGGTGGCGGCTGGCCGCCCGCGCCGCTTCGTGGTAGGCTACCCGCATGATCGGCAGGACGATCACACACTATCGCATCGTCGACGAGCTCGGCCACGGAGGCATGGGCGTCGTCTACGTAGGCGAGGACACGAAGCTCGGCCGCAGGGTCGCCATCAAGATGCTGGCGCGCGACGTCACGGGCGACCGCGAGCGCGTCGAACGCTTCGTGCGCGAGGCCCAGGCGGCGTCCGCCGTCAACCACCCGAACATCGCGACGATCTACGAGATCGACGAGGCCGATGGCGCGACGTTCATCGCCATGGAACTCGTGGAGGGGCGCACGCTCAGAGCCCGCATGGACGCGGGGCTCGACCCCGCGACGGTCCTCGAGATCGCTCGCCAGGTCTGCTCCGGATTGGCGAAGGCGCACGAGCTCGGCATTGTCCATCGTGACATCAAGCCGGAGAACGTCATCGTCCGGCCCGACGGCATCGCGAAGATCCTCGACTTCGGCCTTGCCAAGCTCGTCGAGGCCGCCGGCGACTCGGACGCCACCGGCGCCATCGAGCTGACCCAGGCGGGGACCGTCGTCGGCACGGCCCGCTACATGTCCCCGGAGCAGGCGCAGGGCGCTCCCGTCGATGTCAGAAGCGACGTCTTCTCGGTCGGGGCGCTCATCTACGAGATGGTCGCGGGTCGCCCGGCGTTCGAGGGCGCCAATCGAATGCAGCTCCTGTACGCGGTCGTCAACAGCTCGCCTGCGCCGATCTCCAATGACGGCGCCTACCCGCCCGGCTTGCTCGACGTGCTGGCGCGAACGCTCGCCAAGACGCCGTCCGACCGCTACGCGGACTGCGGGGAGCTCGCCGCGGCCATTGCTTCGCTCGGGACCGGCGCGACGGGGATCGGCGCGGGAGCGCGCACCGGGGCCTCGTGGGTGACGGCCACGGGAGTCGTTCCTCCCGAGGGCGGCATCCGGGTCGTCGAAGAGGAGTCGGAGGCTCCCCGCCAGGCCATCGCCGTGCTTCCGTTCCGCAACACGACCGGGGCCGCGGACGCGGACTGGATGAGGTCGGGTCTCCAGGAGATGCTCTCGAGCGACCTCACGCACGTCCCGACCGTCCGCGTGGTTCAGCCGGACAGGCTCAACGCGGTGCTGACCGACCTCAAGCTTGGACCTGGGTCGCTCCTCGACGACGTCACCATCAGGTCCGTGAGCGAGTTCCTCAACGTCGACACCGTCGTCAGCGGCAACTTCCTCAAGCTCGGTCCGGCGAGCCGGATCGACGTCAGGATCACGCGGCCCGCGACCGGCGAGGAGGCTCACGTCAAGGTCGAGTCGAAGGACGAGGCGGAGCTCCTCGGCATGGTCGCGCACATCGCCGCCGAGATCCTCCGCGCCGTCGAGACCGGACCGGACCGCGACCTCGTGGCGACGATGGTGGGCGAGGAAGGGTCCAAGAGCCCGGAGGCCGTGCGTGCCTACGTGAACGGCCTCGCGAAGCTGCACGAGGGCAACAACCTCAAGGCCGTCGAGCTCTTCACGGAGGCTGTCGGGCACGACGAGAGGTTCGCGATGGTCTACACGTACCTCGGCGAGGCGCTCGGGAACCTCGGGCGGGACGCCGATGCGGCCGACGCGCTCAGGAAGGCGGAGACGCTCGCCGGAGACCTGTCCCGGCCGGACCGGCTGTTCGTGACGGCGCGCCGGGCGATGGCCGCCGGAGACGTGCGTCGAGCCATCGAGGCGTTCGAGGAGCTCACGAGACTTCTGCCGAACAACCTCGGGGCGGTCTACGAACTGGCGCTCGCCTACGAGCTCGAGGGTGAGTGGGCTCTCTCCACGAGAAGTCTGCGGAGGATCGTGGAGCTTGACCCGAAGTTCGTCACGGCGCTCTTCGCGCTCGGCCGGGTGCACATCAAGGAGGGGAACTGCGAGGCGTCGCTCGAGTACCTCCACCGTGCGCTGTCTCTCAACGTGCTCGCCGGCAATCGGGAGGGCGAGGCGACCGTGCTCAACGCCATCGGCCTGGCGCACTTCTGGCTGGACCGTCACGACGACGCCCTCAGGCACTACTCGCAGAGCCTCGAGATCAAGAGGGAGATCGGTGATCGCAGGGGGATGAGCGCCACGCTCTCCAACATGGCCGTCGTCTACCAGGTTCGAGGCGAGTACGAGCGGTCGGTCAGCACCTACCAGGAGGCGCTCGACATCAGTGAGGAACTCGGCGACCGGCAGGGGCTCGCCGAGAATCTCATCAACCTCGGCACCGTCTACGAGGAGCAGGGGATGCTCGAGCAGGCGCTCGACAGCTACAAGCGCGCGCTCGACATCGAATCGGAGCTCGGTGACCGCATGGCGGAGATCCTCTGTCTCAACGATATCGGGAACCTCTACATCACGCAGGGGCGGGTCGACGACGCCGAGGTCTACATCGAACGGGCGCTCGACGCGCGCCGTCAGCTCGGCGAGAAGAAGGGCATCGCCATCTCGCTCAACTGCCTCGGCAGCATCGAGCAGCTCCGCGGCAGGTACGACCGGGCGATGGCGCGCCACCTCGAGGCGCTCACGCTCGTCCGCGAGATCAAGTGGCGGAGCGGCGAGGCGGAGACGCTCGCCTGCATGGCGTCGGTCATGGCCGCGCAGGGCCGATACACCGCGGCGCTGGAGTCGCTGCGGGAGGCGTCCGGCATCTACGACGAACTCGGCGATCTCAACGGCCTCGCGGTGACGGCGTCTGCGGAGTCCGCGGTCGCGTGCTCGCTCGGACGCTGTGATGAGGCCGTCGGAATCGCGGGTCGGGCGCACGAGCTGGCCACCGAGGTCGAGAACTCCGAGCTTGTGGCCTGCGCGCTTCTGGCACGTGGCCGCGTGCGGCTGCTCGCCGGGGACGCGGCCGAGGCTCTCGAAGACCTCCGGCTGGCCCAGCGGACGGCGATCTCGGGGGGCGCCAACGTGGCGCGGCTCCGGGTCGCCTGCGAACTCGGGCACGCGCTGGGGAAGACCGGCGCGGTCGATGAGGCTCTCGAGACGCTGGACGCCGTCATCTCGGAGGCCTCCGGACTGAGACTCGGCTCCCTCGCCGCGGAGGCGCAGCTGAGGCGCGCCGGCGTCCTGATCGATGCGGGCCGGGAAGCCGAGGCGGCGGGGAGCGCCCGGGAGGCCGCCGAGCGCGCCGGCGGGTTCACCGACCGGGGGCTTGCGGTACTCGCCCGCGGGGCGGCGGCTCTCACGGGTCCGACCGAGGAGGTCCCGGCGCAGATCCGCGCCGTCGCCGAGCTGGTTCGCGGCATCGTCGCGGAGAACGGCGCTTCCGGCGAGAGGTTCCTCGGTCGACCCGACATCGCGGATACCCTCGCGCGCCTCGCCCGCGCGGCGGAGAGCCGGGGCGACGCCGCGCTCGCGTCGGAGCTCAGATCGTTGCAAACGTGACGAGCGGGTTGCCGGCGAACGAGATGACGATGACGCCGGCGCTCATGCGAACGAGATGACGACGACGCCGGCGCTCATGCGAAGGAGATAACGACGACGCCGGCGCTCATGAGCGTCGCGCCGATGATGCGGAACCGGAGGTTCCTCTCCTTGAAGACGTAGTACCCCAGGAGCACCCCCACCACCATCCCCGCGCGCTTGATCGCGATGACGTAGTTGGCGATCGTCATCTGGATGGCCGTCATCTGCGACAGGATCATGACGGCGAACACGAACCCGAGCAGGAACAGACGAGGCGCCGTGCCGGGAGAGAGCGGTCTCTTCCGCAGTCCGATCACGAGGAGCGGCGCGTAGAGCAGCCCGTAGGCGACGGAGAAGAACGAGGCGTAGAAGGCCGGGGAGCTCGCCACGGTCGCCACCTTGTCGTAGGCCGCCGAGATGCTCCAGATGAACGCGACGATCAGCATGAGCCGGCTTCCCGGCTCGGTCGCGATCGCCCGGATGGGGCCGAGGATCCCGCCGCGGATCTTGTCGAGATTGATCGCGTACGCCCCGGCGACGATGAGGAGAATGCCGGTGAGACCGCGCGCGTCGGGCGCCTCGCCGAGCACCAGCCACCCGGTCAGCAGCATGAACAGCGGCGTGAAGGCGAGGAACGGGACGGTCAGGGAGAGAGGCGAGATCGTGAGCGCCTTGACCTGCATCGTGACCGCGACGAGGTTCGTCACGACGCTCACCATCGCGGCGAAGAGGAAGCGTCCCTCGATGTCCGGGACGCCCTCGTACCAGAGAACGACCGCCGTCCAGGGGAGAGAGAGCGTCATCATGGCCCATGTCAGCACGTACGTGTGCGCACGGTCCGAGAGCGTCTTGGCGTAGCTGCTCGAGAGCGCGAAGGTGATGGCCGTGACGATGGAGAGGACGATCCACATGGAGAGCCATGCTAGCCTTCGGGGCCGCCTCCGGCAAGCGGCGTCTCCGCGTGCCATCCGCGGATGCGCCATCCTCGTGCGCGCCGCCCGCGGATGCGCCATCCTGTGCGCGCCGCCCGCGGATGTGTCATCCCCGTGCTCGCCAGCCCTCGCGGCCGACGGCGCGCCTCCCGGACGACGCGCCTCTGAGGGGTCCGGCCGTCCCCGGGTGGCTGTTGCCCGCCGGACCACCCCATGCTAGGCTACCCGGCATGAAGGTACTCGCCGCATACCCGTGGCCGTCGTTCTGGTCGATGGGGGAGGGCCGGGGCGCCCCCTCCTTCTTCCTCTCGGTCACGAGCTTCCCGCGGCACGGCCACGAGATGCACGTCGTGATGCCCGGGTCACCGGGCGCCCCCGCGGAGGAGGAGTATCACGGCGTCACCCTCCATCGCTTTCCGACCACGACCGACTTCATGCCGGGTCCCGCCTCCGGCAAGCTCGTGCAGCACTGGCGGCTGCGCGCCTCGTACCGGGAGTGGATGGCCACGGCCGTCCCGGCGCTCGAGCGCGTCGC
Source organism: uncultured bacterium (assembly GCA_964487295.1). GTDB lineage: Bacteria > Joyebacterota > Joyebacteria > Joyebacterales > Joyebacteraceae > JAPEKQ01. The sequence goes on from CAZAQL010000001.1 coordinate 81,572, forward strand.
GGATGCGGTCGGTCCCGACGTTCTCTTCGGCATGGGCGCGCTCGGCGCTCCGGCCGCGCATCGCGTTGCGAGCGGGCGTGGGCTCCCGAACGTCACGAGGCTCTTCGGCACCTCGATCGGCCAGGTGCTCGGCCATCCGGTCAAGTACCGGCTTCGCTACCGGGAGATCAACGCGTTCCGCACCCCGGCCGACGCGATCATCCTCTGCGATGACGGCTCCGGCGGCGACGAGATCGCGCGGATGCTGGGCGTCGACATGGACAGGCTCCGGTTCTGGCCCAACGGCGTCGACCGGGATCTCCTCCGGGGCGACGTGGACGAGGATGGACTCCGGGCGCGTCTCGACATCCCTCGGAGCGCTCCCGTCGTGCTCGCTGTGTCGCGGCTCGACGGCGAGAAGCGGGTCGACCGGCTCGTGGACGCCGCGCCTGCGCTGCTCGAGCGCGTGCCCGATGCCGTGGTCGTGGTGGCCGGGAACGGTCCCCGGAGGAGGGAGCTCGAGGGTCTCGCAGTGAAGCTCGGCGTGGTCGAACACGTCAGGTTCGCAGGGGTGCTCGACAGGGAACATCTCGCCGCCGCATATCGCGTCGGGACGGTCTTCGTGACGCTCTCGGAGCGCACGAACATCGTCAACCCGCTGCACGAGGCGATGACCGCGGGGCTCCCCGTCGTGGCGCTCGACACGGGTCGGACGGGAGATGTCGTGCGCGACGACGAGACGGGCGTTCTTCTCGCAAGACGCGACCTTCCTCGTCTCGGGGAGCTGCTGGCCGGACTCATCGAGGACGGCCAGCGGCGCGAGCGGCTTGGGGCGGCGGCCGCCGAGGACGCAGACCGGAGGCTCCCGACCCTCGAGGAACGCCAGCGCATGGAGGTCGAGGCGGTCGAGGCGGTCGTTCGCGCCGCGCGGGACGCGGCGTGATGCAGCGACGGACGTGATGCGGCGACGGGCGTGATGCGGCGACGTACGTGATGCGGCGACGGACGTGATGCGGCGAAGCGATCATTGAAGCGCGGCGGATACGCCGCGGGCGGAGGCAGCGTGGGCGAACGCGAGGCGGCGGAGCCGGTCGTGGCGGCGGGCGGCCAGGACGGCGAGGGACACGGGAGAGCCGTTCTCAGGCACAGCCTGATGACGTTCGGCACCCGGATGGCGATCGTGCTCGTCAACATCCCGACGTCGATCCTCGTGGCGCGCGCGCTCGGAGCCGACGGGCAGGGGACCTACGCGTCGGCCATCATCTTCCCGACGATGTTCGCGTTCATCGGGCTTCTCGGCATCGACTCGGCGCACACGTACCTCCTTTCGAGGCGGCGCTACCCGCTCTCGACGATCAACGGGCAGAGCCTCCTTCTGGCCGCGCTCTTCTCGGTCGTGCTCGTGCCGGCGTACCTCATCTTCCTTCAGTTCTACGACGGGGCCGCCGACGAGACGCTCAGGCCCGTCCTCACACTCGCGGCCGCGCTCATCCCGGTCCTGCTCGCGAAGTACTTCTCGGTGGCGCTCTTCCTGGGCCTCCAGAGGATCCGCTGGTTCAACGTGGCGAACTTCGTTCAGGCCGCGGGCCTTCTGGGACTGATGTGTCTCAACCTGTTCGTGTTCCACGGGGGCGCCACGGGCGCGCTCATCGCGTACCTGGCGAGCGAGGCGATCGTCGTGGCCATCGGCGTGTGGGCCGCCGCGCGAGCCTCGCGGACCGCGGGCGAGGGCGGCGCGGCGATCCCGCTGCTGGCGAGACCCGCGCCCGGGCTCTTCCGCACCTCCGTCATCTACGGCATCCAGGGGCACGCCGGCAACATCCTCACGCAGTTCACCTACCGGTTCGACATGTTCCTCGTGCTCTCCATGGTCGGAGTCCAGGCGCAGGGGTTCTACTCGATCTCGGTGCTCATGGCCGAGAAGCTCTCACACATCCCTCAGTCCGTGCAGGTGGTGCTCTTCCCGAGGCTATCGTCGATGGAGATCGAGGAGGCGAACGAGCTGACGCCGCGCGTGCTTCGGAGCTCGCTCTTCATCACGGCGGTCGCCGGCGTGGTTCTCTACCTGGTGAGCCGCCCGCTCCTCGTGCTCTTCTACTCCACCGAGTTCCTTCCGGCGCTCGAGGCGCTCCAGGTGCTCATCCCGGGCATCGTGATGCTCTCGGTCGCCA
>CAZAQL010000002.1:0-62134 GCA_964487295.1 uncultured bacterium
ACGGTCCCGTTGGGGATGTACGTCGCGCCGTAGTCGTAGTGCGACCAGAAGTACTCCCTGAGCGCCTTGGAGACCACGATCGTGCGGTCCGGGTAGTAGACGGAGGTGTACTCCCCGCGCTTGAGCACCCACGTCGCGAGAGCTCCCCACTTCTCCCTCTGCCAGTCCAGCCCGTGCACCGTCACGAGGGTCTTCGCCCCGCGGTACCTTGGGAGCTTCGAGAAGAGCGATGGACCGAGCGCGTGGAAGTGGACGATGTCATAGCCCTGCACGAGGATGTGCGGCATCGCGAGCGCGCAGTGTGTCGCGGTGTCCAGGTGCTTCGTCCGGACGCTGGGGATCGACTGGAGCTTCACGCCGCGGTACTCCCCGGCGACCTTCGTATAGTAGGGCCGGCAGTAGACGGTCACTTCGTGGCCGCGCTCCACGAGTCGCGTCGCCAGCTCCTCGACGTGGCGCTCGATGCCACCGTACGTGGCAGGGATCCCCTTCTGCCCCAGCATTGCGATCTTCACGGGATGACCCTTTCGTATATCGCCATCATCTTCTCGTAGTGGGCGTCCGGACCGTACTCCGACTCCGCTCGCTTCCGCGCTCTTCGCCCCATCTCGATCGCGCGCTCCGGATGGTCCCAGAGCTCCCGCATCACGGCCGAGAGACCGGCGTGATCGCCGGGCTCGTAGATGAGACCCGTCTTCCCGTCCAGCACGAGCTCCGGGATGCCGCCCATCCGGGACCCGATGACCGCCTTGCCGTACGCCGCGGCCTCGTAGACCGTCAGTGGAGAGTTCTCGTAGCACTCCGACGACATCACGACGAAGAGAGCTCCGCGCATGAGCCGCTCGAGGGCTTCACCCTTAAGATACCCGGTGAACTCCACGTTGGCCAGTCCGAGCGCGTCCGCGCGCCGTCTGAGGTCCTCCTCCAGAGGGCCGGAACCCGCGATCAGGAAGCGGACGTCCGGCGCGGCGGCCAGCGCGTCGAGGACCGTCATGAGCCCCTTGCCCGTCGAGAGCCGCCCGACCGAGACCGCGTATCCGTCGCTCTCGTACCGCGGCTCGAAGCGCTCCATCGCGATCGCGTAGGGCTGATGGACGATCCTCTCCTTGGGAACGCCGTGCTCGATCATACGCTGTCTGAGCGACTCGCTCGGCGCGACCCACAGGTCGACGAGCCGCGTGTAGCTCCCGAGCAGCTTGTGGAGGTAAGCCTCCACGCAGACCAGTCCGCTCCAGAGCAGCGAGTCGTGCATGCAGCGGTGGAACACCGCGTTGTAGTACCGCCAGCGGCGGCAGCGGCGGCACGGCCGTCCGTGAACGAACATCTGGTAGTTCGGGCAGACCAGCTTGTGATCGTGCAGCGTCTGCACGATCGGAACGCCGCGCCGCTTGAGCGCGTACAGGATCGACGGCGAGAGCTGATGGGCTATGTTGTGAAGATGCGCGACGTCCGGACGGAACTCGTCCGCCAGGCGGCCTATCGCCGCGCTCGCCTCCCGCGAGTAGAGCACGTGGCACGCCATCCGCAGACGCCGCGCCGGTCCCATGCTCCCATCGAAGCCGACGTTCGACACGAAGTGCCGGTCGAACGCGCTCTCATCGTTCATCTCGTGACGCATCGCGAACGGCGCGACGCTGTGCCCGCGAGACTCAAGGATCCGCGCCAGCTCGAAGAAGTACCGCTCGGCGCCGCCCTTCACGAAGTAGAACTTGTTGGCCGCGAGCACCTTCATCGTCTGAACGGACTCCCCTCGCCCGACCGGCCCGAGCCTGTCATCGGTCCACGGTCGTGTCAAGCCCGAGCAACTTCGCCTTGAGCATCCAGATGAGCGGCTTCAGAGGCCTCCGCTTCATCGGGGGCGCCACGGTGCACACCATCCAGCACTGCACGTCGCACGTGTCGACCGCCTCGTGAATCCGCTTCCAGGAGCGTCGCCTGAGCTCCGCGAAGCTCCCGTCGCGGATGTTGCCGATCAGCGTCCCCCCGACGTTGCAGGGATAGACGTCGCCCCACGGGTCGAGAAAGAAGAAGTCCGTCCCGGCGCGACACGGAAGGCGCCTGGGCCGGCCGCGGACGTACTCGATGAGCCCGCGCACGTAGTACGCCTTCGCGAGCTCGAGCGGCCGCCACGAGCGAAGCTGATCGCGCATGATGGCGCTCATCTCGCGGACCGACTCCGCCGAGTGCGGACGCTCCACATCGTGGTCTCCGAAGAAGATGGGCGAGCTGTGGGCGGCCGTCACGCTGAACTTAAGCCCCATCTCCCGCGTCTTGTCACGGACCCTCGTGACCTCGCCGACGTTCGACTCGGTCGCGGTCACGGCGAGCCCGAGGTCCTCGACGCCGAGTCCGCGGAGACGCCTGACGGTCTCCATGGCCCGGTCGTACGCGCCCGGGACGCCGCGCACCGCGTCGTGCGCCTCTCCGATGCCGTCCACGGAGACCCGCACGGCGACCCCGGGCATCTCCGTCATCGCCTTCTCGATCCTCTCCGGCGCCAGGCCGTTGGTCGAGATGAGGATCCTGGCCTTCGGGCAACGCTCGCGCATCACGCGCACGACCTCCGCGATGTCGTCCCGCAGGAACGGCTCGCCGCCGCTTACGTTGATCGAGCGGAGGCTTCGCGGAAGCCACCGGTAGTCCGACGGAGCGAGCTCCCGCTCGCGCCGCGCGTCGGACTTCCAGATGTCGCACATCACGCACCGCGAGTTGCAGCGGTAGGTGACCGCGACGACGCAGTCTATGGGTCCTCTCACGGCTCTGGCGCCCCATCGCCGAATCCGAACAACCAGTCGTATGCCTTCACGAGCTCCGTGCCGGTGTGCTCCCAGCAGAGCTCATCCTCGATCCGTTTCCTGTTCCGCTCCCCCATGCGCTCCCTGAGCCTCGGGTCGTCGAGAAGCTGGATGATCCTCTCGCCGAACTCGATCTCGTCGTTCGGCATGGCGTAGAGCGCGCCGTCCTGAGCCGAATAGTGGCTCTCCTTGAGATCGTAGGAGACCATCGGCTTCCCGAACGTCATGTACTCGAGAACCTTGTTCATGGTCGAGACGTCGTTGAGCGGGTTCTTCGGGTCGGGGCAGACGCAGACGTCGGCGGTCGAAAGGTACCGGCGGACATCCTCGTCCGGCACGCGGCCCGTCATCTCCACGAAGTCCTGGAGCCCGAGATCGTCGCGCAACGCCTTGAGGTCGACGAAGGAGTCGCCGGAACCGATGAGAACGAAGTGCACGTCCCGGCGCTTCACGACGTCGACGACGTGACGGATCGAGCGCAGGAGGTAGTCGAGGCCGTCCTGCGGCGCCATGACGCCGAGATAGCAGATCAGGAAGCGCTTCCCCCGCTTCAGCTCGGGCTCCGGGGCGACCGGCGTGAACCGGGCAACCTTGGGACCGCTCCGGACCACGTAGACCCTGTCCGCCGGGAAACGGCCCACGGTCGACGCGTGCTCCTTGTACGACACGTTCGTCGCGACGACCATGTTCGCGGTCCGGTACGTGAACCACTCGAGCACGCGCAGAAGCGAGAAGTTGAGCGCGCGCCTGCCTCCGAACCGCGAGAGGTAGAGCTCCGGGCAGAGGTCATGCTGATCGAAGACGAACCGGCTTCGCCTCAGCAGCTTGAACAGCGCCGCGATGGCGAAGAACGTGTCGGGCGGATTGCACGCATGGATCGCGTCGAAGCCCTCCCGGCGTGCCACCCGGAACGCCAGCCTGAGGGACGTGAACCAGCAGTACGGGAACTCCCACGCATAGGAGAGCTTGTTCGTCGTCGGCGGAGGCGGCGGGTAGCGGTAGATGCTGATCCCGTCGATGACCTCGAACGACTTCTTGTAGTTCCGCCCCTGCGGACAGATGACGCTCACGTCGTAGCCCGCATCCTTGAGCGTCGTCGATTCGAGCCAGACACGGCGGTCGAACGGCACCGGCAGGTTCTCGACGATGATGAGGATCCTCTTGTTCTTCTTCACGCTGACCTCCGTGCCACTCGCCTCGACGACGTGTCGTCCGGCAACGCGACCTCGCGCGCCACCCGCCCCCGGCGGGACGCCGCGCGGCGGCTACCAGGCGATGCCGATGTATCGCCCTTTCGCTTTCGACGGATCGTCCGTGATCCGCACGAGGTCGACCATGACCTGGTCCGCGCGCATGCGCTCCGGGACACTCTTGAACTCCTCGGCGCCGTTCGCGACGACGATGACCTCGGACCGCTCGAGCAGTTCCTCCACACTCGCCGCGCGGATCTTCTCCGCATACGGCAGCTCGTGCTCGAGGAAACCCAGATTCGAGCCGAAGAGGTCGTTCCAGTTGATGTTCTCGTCGTAGATGCAGAGCTCGTAGCCCTTGCCGATGAGCGTCGAGACGACCTGGACGATCGGACTCTCTCTCAGATCGTCCGTCTCCGCCTTGAAGCTCATGCCGAGAACGCCGATCTTCTTCATGCCCGTCGCGCGGATGTGCTGGACGGCGCGTTCGATGTGCGCCGTGTTCGACGGGGTCGCCGCCGACAGCACGGGACACGCGAGATCGAGACGCTGGCTCATCCTCACGATGGCTCTGAGGTCCTTCGGCAGGCATGATCCGCCGAAGGCGAAGCCGGGCTTGAGGTAGTACGGTGAGAGGTTGAGCTGCGTGTCGAGGCAGAAGATCTCCATGACCTTGTGGCTGTCCGGCACGCCCATGCCCTTGGCGATGATCCCGATCTCGTTGGCGAAGCAAACCTTGATCGCGTGGAAGCAGTTGTCGGCGTACTTCACCATCTCCGAGGTCTTGACGTTCGTGCGGACCAGAGGCGCATCGATCGGCTCGTAGAGCGCCTCGAGCATGTCGCCCGCCTTCGACCCCTCCTCAAGCTCCCCGATGACGATCTTGGGCGGATGGTAGAAGTCCTGAACCGCTGAGGCTTCTCGCAGGAACTCGGGGTTGAACAGGACGCCGTAGGTCTCTCCCACCTTCCTGCCCGACGTCTCCTCGAGCACCGGGAGCAGTTCGTTCTCCACGGTGCCGGGAGGAATGGTGCTCCGGAAGACGACCGTGTGGAACTCGGACTTCCTCGCGAACACCTCGCCCATCTGCTGGCAGACCCGTTTCGTGTACTCAAGGTTCGGACTCCCGCCCTCCATCGACGGCGTGCCGACACAGACGAGCGACACGTCCGTGTTCAGGATGGCGTGCCCGTAGTCCTCGGTCACGGAGAGCCGCCCCTCGGCTACGCCCCTGGCAATGAGATCCGCGAGCCCGGGTTCGACGATCGGACTCGTGCCGTTCCGAAGGGGCTCGAGTTTCCTCGGATCAACATCGAGGCCGATGATCGTGTGTCCGAGATCACTGAAACAGGCTGCCGACACGCACCCGACGTATCCAAGACCCAGTACGCTGATTCTCATGGTGGAAGATCCGCTCCTCTCCATCCTGTGCTCTCTAGAGGCGGTTCGCCGCTCGCTCGTACTCGACGGCCGCTCCGTCCCTCGTCCACTTCGTGATGTCCAGCCCGACGGCACCCAGCGGAGGCGACACCGCGCCGGGTCTCGACTCCGGCTCCAGGCAGATGCCGAACGCCCCCTCGAACTCCAGGTTCCCGAGCCGCACGCTGCCAGCCAGAAACCGCTGTCTCCTGCCATCGATCACGAAAGAGACGGAAGCGCCTGACCGCTCGTCTCCCTCGATGCGGACCGCGCCGCCCTCGAACGCGCTGCCGGGAAGAAGGAGCGACACCAACATCACGGGCAACTCGACCTCGCCGCGAAACCCGACGCGCGGGGCGGCCGTCCGGTCGCCGAAGCCGCGCGACACCCATCCGGTCCTCGGCTCCTCGCGTCCGGCGACGACCTCGCAGGCGAGGCCGCGCGGCGTCCTCAGATGCAGCATCGCGTTACCGCCCGGACCGCGGAGTCCGAAGACCGTACGGCCGTCGATCGATGCGGCCGCGTCCCGTCTCACCTCGACGCCCGCGGCCATCTGGAAACCGCTCTCAACGTCGTGCCGGCCGCGTCCCACCAGCCGGTCCACGATGACGCACGCGCCGAGTGGAAGAAGCGCGACGGTCCGCGTGTGGACGACGCCGGTTCCACGGTAGCCGTCGTGGCTCCCCCTGAAGACGTCGCCCATGAGCGTCCTGCACCAGATCTCGCGTGACGGTCTAGCGCGCGCTCCCCACATGAAGGGACCCGCGATCTCCGACTGGTTCCGCCCGTCGACGGCCACGGTGTTGTGGGCGCGTGTCGAACGGAAGTGGTCGCGCCAGCCGCGTGAGCCGTGATAGCAGCACGTCCCCGGATCGACGATGAGCCACCGCCCCCCGACGCCGTAGACCAGCGACAGGCAGTCCGCGTGTCCGTGCGCCGCGATCGACAGATACCCCAGTTCCCCACAGTCGACGACCGCGTGCGCCGGCTCCCTGGCCAGAACGAAGTAGCCTCCCTCGCTGAACGCCTCGCTCTCTCTGGTGCGCCGGTCGCGCCTTGAATCGAGCGCCCGGCGCACATCCGCCGGGCCGCGAAGCCAGAGCGACGGCTCCAGGTCGGCGTCCTCCGCGACGGCCGGGATCCAGTCCGCCGTCTCCAGAGCGGCGCACGCTGCCGCGCGGATCGCCTGCCGGCCGGAGAGGTCGGAGAGCTCGTACACGCGCCCCCCGTCCGAGTCCCCGATCTCGGGGACGACGCCGGCGCCGGACGCCGCGGCCGACAGAAAACCCGCCATCCGGCGGAGACGCTCCCGGACGTCTTCCGGGAGGTCCGAGCCCCGCGTCCGAAGCGCCGCTGCGGACACGAGGGCGAACTCCGCGACGAAGGCGCCGTAGTGAAGCGCCTGCTCTCGCGGCACCCCGTCCGGCGCGATCTGCCGGATGAACTCGCGCCGCAGATGCCTGAGCCCGGACGCGAGCCAGCCGCCCGCTCCCCTGAGGAACGGGAACTTGGCCGCGACGACAATGAGCCCGGCCGCCTCTCCAATGAGGTGGTTGTTCCTCGAAGAGGCGTAAACTGACAGGTTATCAGACAGGTGCTCGGCCTGCAATCGCGCACACGTCACCACCGTACGGACATCCTCGTCCGTTGCACCAACCGTGCCCACCAGGTCGACCGCGAGCGACCACGAGACAAGACGAAGCGCGACTTCCAGGGCGCTCGTCCAGTTTATTCCGAAGAACGGCGGATTCCGATCCGCCCAGTCCCTCATCGACGTCCAGATCGCGCGCGCGTACCTCTCGTCTCCCGTCAGAGCCCACGCCCGACCGAGCGTTACGAGCTCGTGCTGCCGGTTGATCTCCCAGACGAGACGCGGCTCCTCGAGCCCGGGCTCGTGTCTGAAGTCGAGCTCCGCCCAGTACGCGAGCGGCCACCTTCTGCCGGACCGAGGATCGGCGTGCCAGTCGGGCGGGTATCCCGTCTCGAAGGTCGTCCACCCGAAGGCCGGGAGCCGACCGTCGAGCACGGCGTCGGCGGCCGCCGCGATGCGCCCGATCGATCCTCCGAGCAGCGCCAGTTCGCGCGCGAGGCCGGCGGCCTCGCGGGCGCCCGGCAGAAGCCGGCCTCGGTCTTCGTCGAGCACGCTCCGGACCGCCTCCGCAGACCGATCGAGTCCTGGAAGCTCGCCCGGATCGAGCACTCGCTCGAAGCGGACCATCCCCGTGACGGGAGTCGGCCGGGACGGGCGTCGCGCTCTGTTCCTCGCGGCGCGCGTGCATCGGACCGCCACCTCCGAAGGCGTCATCGCCGTCAGTCGGCGCGCGACCCAACGGAGCCTGTCGCTTCGATCACTCAACCGTGTCTCCTTCGCCCGAGATGGTCTCGGCGATCAGCCGTTCGAGCGAGTCCACCGCCCGGTCCCAGCCGTATCGCTCCTCGGCGTATCGCCGGCAGCGCTCCCGGAGCTCAGCAGCGGCCTGCTCGTTGGAGAGCCACTCCAGGACCGAGAGCATCCCGCGCCGGAGCGCCGCAGGGTCCGCGCCGGTGAAGACGAGCTGCGGCGCAAGCGGAGTGAGCAGCTCGGGCGTCGCTCCGACCGGAGTGCCGATGGCGGGCGTGCCGCTCGCCAGAGCCTCCAGCGTCACCATTCCGAAGCCCTCGAAAGCGACCGACGGGAGCACGAAGAGATCGGCCGCCCGGTAGTACTCCGGCAGCTTGTCATCCGGCACGAATCCCTCCAGCCGCACGGCGTCCGCCAGCCCGAGCGAAGCCGCCTGCGAGCGAAGCTCCTCCTCGAGCCGGCCCCGGCCGGCGATGACCAGGGTGGCTTCCGGCCAGCGCTCGTGCACGGCCGCGAAGGCGGTCACGAGGTTCGGGAGCCCCATCCGGGGCACGAGCCGCCGCGCCGTGAAGAGGATGGCCCCGGTCCGGGGGAGCCCGAGCTCGCGCCGCACGGCCCCCCGATCTCCAGCGGGACGGAACCGCTCAAGATCCACGCCGCCTGGGATCTTCACGGTCTTCGGGCGTGCGAATGAGTAGTAGCTGGCGAGCTGATCCGCGGAGAAGTCCGAGAGAACGACGACGCGGTCGGCGCGCCGCAGGCACGCCACCTCCGTGCGTCGGGCCATCCGTCCGAAGAGCAACGACTCCAGGGGCTTCGAGAGCTTGCGCTCCGCGCCCTCGAGCCTGAGTTCCTGCCAGAACGACGCATGGAACGTCATGATCTCAGGGATCGACGATCGCGCGACCGTGCGCAGATACGCGTAGTAGGGGAAGTAGTGATGAGGGAGAACCACGTCGTATCGGTTCCGGCTCGCGAGCCTCTCGAGGACGGGCCGTGAGGCTCGGAGGGCGTCGCGCGTCCTGCCGCCCACGCGTCGCCCGCCGTCCGCCCGGCCGTAGCGGTGCACGGTGATCCCGTCGACCACCTCCGAGTCGGGCGTGCCGGCGCGGGTCCGCTGGCCGACCAGGTCGACGTGGTGCCCGCGGGCGGCCAGTCGGGTCATCGTCTCGTGCGCCACGCGTTCGACGCCCCCGAAGCTGTCGGGGATGAAGAACTGGTTGATGCAGAGGATGCGCATCGAGCCCGCCATCGTCATTCCTCCCCTTCCGAGCAGACCTCCGCGTAGACGTCGAGGACCGCCTCGACGCACGTGTCGACCGAGAACTCACGCTCGAGCTTCGCCCGCCCGGCCTCGCCCAGCGACGCGCCGCGGTCCGGGCGCTCGAGGATCCCCGCGACGGCGTCGGCGAGGCCGGCGACATCGCGCGGCCGGATGAGACGGCCCGTGACACCGTCCTCGACCTGCTCGCTGATGCCTCCGACGTCCGTCGCCACAACGGGCAGTCGCGCCCCCATCGCCTCCAGGATCACGAACGGAAGACACTCGTCCTCCGACGGGAGCATCAGGAGATCGACGCACGAGAGGATGTCCGGCACGTCGCGGCGGAATCCCGCCCACACGACGTGATCGTCCACGCCGAGCTCGGTCGACAGACGGCGGAGTGTCTGCTCCGTCTCCCCCTCGCCGACGAGAACGAGCCTGTAGCCGGGGATCCGCTCGCGGATCGCCGGGATCGCCCGCAGCGCGAGCGCGTGACCCTTCCGCTCCGCCATACGGCCGACGAGCACGGCGGCAACGGAGCTCTCGGTCAGACCGAGAGAGCGCCGCGCTCCAACCGCGTCGCGCGCCGCATCGAGCGCGCCAATGTCGAGCCCGTTCCTGATCGCCGTGATCCGGTCCGGCGGGACCCCGTAGTGATCGATGAGCATGCCACGGCTGAGCTCCGAGACCGCGACGATCCGGTCGACGCGTCGGTTCGTCCAGCGAACGAGCGACGTGATGATCGGTCGGCCGAACGGAACGCGGGAGTCCGGGGGAAGCGCGAGATGCTCCGTGGTCACGACGTTCGGCACCCCGCCGGAGCGCGCCCCGAGGATCGCCGAGAGGCAGTTCCTCGGATGCGTCTTGTTGACGTGGACGAGTTCGAAGCCGGCGAGCAGCCGCCTCGCCTCGGAGTAGACGCGCGGGCTGAACTCCTTGCCGTGCCGGAACCGCGTGACGTCGAACCCAAGTCCGGTGAGGTGCTCGACCCAGGCGTCGACCTCGCCCCAGTCCGCGACGAAAAGAGGCGTCTCATAGCCGGCCCTTCTGAGACCACAGGCGAGCTGCGTCAGGTAGACCTCGGCCCCTCCCCACGCGCGCGCGTCGGTGTAGAAGGCGATGGTGCGGGGGACCGCACTCCGGTTCGGAGACCGGCCCGTCACGGCTCCATCCAGACCGTGCTCGGCACGAGATCCTGTTCGTCAGGCTGAACCGGCAGCTGCCCCTCGCGCACCATCCGGTCGAGCGACACGATGATCGCAAGAAGCGCGTAGAGCGCGTATCCGACGTTGCGGTGATGGAACAGGTGGACGAAGAGAGTCTGCGCGAGGATCGCGAAGAACCCCGCGTAGGCTCCCTGCGCGAGGAAGCCGAAGCCCGGATGCCGCGCGAGCGCCCGGAGGTTCCTCAAGGCCATCCGGAAGATGGCGACGAGAAACGCGATGAAGAAGAGTACGGCTGGAATGCCGTTCTCCGCGGCGATGGTCAGAAGCAGGTTGTGCGCCTGGGTGAGCACGCCGGCCACCATGCTGTTGTCGGCGTGCCAGAGAAACGCTCCCGCCCCGACGCCCGTGATCGGATTGCTCCCGATGACCTCGAGCGCGCTCCTGAAGATAGCCGGCCGCGCCGAGTAGTTGCTTCGGTTGAGCTGCTCGAACCTGAGCGAGATGAGCTCGACGACACCCCGCTCCGTGTAGACGAGCGACATGCCCTGCGCCACGAGGGCGAAGAGGACGATGAAGAGCACGATCCGCTTCAGCGCCCGGTGGTCGCTGATGCCGAGCATCCCGATGCCGGCCATGACGCCGATCCACGCGCTCCTCGAGTAGGTGAAGAGCAGTCCGAGGAACCCGATGAGGATCGCGAGGTCCGCGAAGAGCTTATGATACCACCGTTTCAGGTGGTCGACGGCGAAGAACCACATCGGCATCGACATGATGAGGAACGCCCCGAGGAAGTTCGGATGTCCCAGGCCCAGGAACTTCGACCCGGCGCCCTCCGATCGACCGCCGACGACGCCCGCCTCGAGTTCCTCCTCCGTCGCGTGCACCGCCTCGACCGCGCCTCCGAAGCGACCGAAGAGCCCGACGCCGGCCACGAAGAGCCCGGCCGTCGCAAAGACGATCGCGAAGTTCCTGACGTCCTTCGGCCTCCTCAACAAGGTGACGACCAGGTAGAACCAGGCGAAATACAGCACCTGTTCCTTCCAGTAGAGCAGCACCCTGGCCCGCGCGTACGGGCTCCAGTTCTTGTTGAGCCCGACGAGCATCGCGAGCGTGACGAACACGAGGTACATAACCACGATCGTGTCGAGCGGGGTCTTTCTGACGAGCGGACCCTTCGCCGCGAAGGCGCGGTCGGCCGAGTACCGCACGATATAGACGAACCAGACCCCGACGAGCGCGAGGTTGAATCCGCTCACGTGGAAGACGTTGCCCGGACCGAAGCTGATGCCGGGCCGCGTGAAGGCGATCATCGCGCAGAGGCCGAGCACGGCCCACTCGATGCGGACGACCGTGATGATGACGATGAAGGCCGCCATGATGAAGACGACCAGGTAGATGGGATCCGGAAACCGGACCTTCGTCAGGAGAACCCAGGAGAAGGCGACGTAGAAGCAGATGGCCGCCGCCCAGACCGGCCACGACCGGCCGAGGAAGTCCTCGCTCCGCTCGTAGAGGCCCCTGAAGAGGCGGGTGAGTGCGCTCATCATCGCTCCTCCCTCAGACCCGAGCCGCGTCTCCGGGCGCCCGAGCGCGTCGCGCGGCGCGGCGTGGCCCCGCATGGGCACGGGAGAGCGATGCGTCCGTCCCGCCGCGGCGGCGCCGGCGCCGCCGCGTTCGCCCCCGCTACAGGCGTTCGTAGATCATGCGGGGGATGTAGAAGCGCCTCCGGTTCAGGACGGTGCCGAGAATGTTGGCTCCCGCCCCGCGGAGGTGTTCGGCCGCCAGCTCGACGAGCTGCCGCTTCGTCCTGCCGGCGCGGATGACGAGCACGACACCGTCGACCTGCCTCGAGAGCTGCACTCCCTCGGAGAAGGAGAGCACCGGCGGCATGTCGATCACGGTCAGGCGGAAGCTCCTGCGAGCGGATCCGATGGCGTCCTCGAGACCGGGGTGCGTGAAAACACGCGGCGGCGCGATGACACGGCGTCCCGCCGGCATGAGCGACAGATGAGGGACCGGGGTCGCGTGAACGCACGTCTCGAACTCCGCTCCGCCCAGCACGAGATCGGTGAGGCCCGGGTCGGGCTGCGTGCGGAACAGCGTGTGATGTTCCGGCTTCCTGAGGTCCGCGTCGACGAGCAGCGTATCGACCTCGTTCGTGGACGCCAGCGTCTCGGCGAACTCGCGCGCGATGGTGCTGGTGCCTTCCCGTCTCACCGCGCTCGTGACCATGACGACGCGCGACCGGAGGTCGGGCAGGGCGATGTAGATCTCGGAGGCCAGGGTATGGTACTCCTCGGCGTCCTCGGCGGGCGTGATCCTGCGCGCCGTGGACGGCGGCGCCGGGCGGCGGGCCGTGACGAACTCCTCACGGGCGACGTCCTCGCCCTCACGGGCGAACGCGCCTTCGCGCCGCTCCTGCTCCCCGGCCGCGGAGCCCTCGCTCTCGCGCCTCGCCTTGTCCATCGCCTTGGAGATCTTGCTCATCACGTCCCTCCGGACGGTCAGGCCTGCCCCGCTCCCGCTTGCGGCGGATCGTACGCGCCGTCGTCGGCACTGCGGCATTCGACCGCGTCGATGGTCTCCTCGATGGTCCGCCGGCCGATCCACGGCCGGTTGTCCGCATACCCCGCCAGCAGCGCGTTGTCGCACACCGTGTTGATCGACCTCGGCACGCCCTTCGAGTAATCGTAGACCGCGTCGATGGCGCTCCGGTCGAAGATCTCAAGATCGGTGGCGCCGGCCACCGTCAGGCGGTGCCGGATGTACTCCCCCGTCTCCTGACGGGAGAGCGGCTCGAGATTGAAGCGGATGCTGATACGCTGTCTGAGTTGCCTGAGCTGCTCGAGCTCGAGCTTCCTCCTGAGCTCCGGCTGTCCCGAGAGGACGATCTGCAGGCTGCACCGGCCCATCGACCGGAGGTTGGACAGCAGCCGAATCTCCTCCAGCAGCGGGAGGTTGAGGTTCTGAGCCTCATCGATGACGAAGACCGCGTTCCTCCCCTGCGCCGTCCACTGACCGAGGAAGGCCGCGATCTCACGCATGATCTCCATCTTCGTCGTGCCCTTGAACTCAACGCCGAGCTCCCATGCCAGGACGCGCAGCAGGTCGGTCTTGCCGATGGTCGTGTTCGACAGCCACGCGACCTTCGTCGACGCGTCCAGCCGTGAGACCAGCGCGTCGAGCATCGTCGTCTTCCCCGTGCCGACCTCACCCGTAAGCTGGACGAACACGCGCCGCTCCCTGACCCCGTACGTCAGGTGCGCCAGCGCCTCCCGGTGCTTCTCGCTCAGATAGAGGAACCTGAGGTCCGGCGAGAGCTCGAACGGCCGTTCCGACAGCTTGTAGAACCTGGTATACACGTCCTCACACCTTCTTCTCTGTGCGCACCCCGCGACGCCCGCCGCGTCAACCGCGATCGGGGATCGTGGCGATCACCTTGAGTCCGAGACTGTGCTGCACGTCCTCCCGCCGCTCGAGCGAGTTGTCCATCCGCTCGAGCATGAAGATGAGGAGCACGCCGAACACGATCGTGAAGAGCCCGACGACGATCCGCATGTTGACGGGCTGCGGCGTCGGCCGCGCCGGAATCGCGGCACGCGATACGATCCCCACGTTGAGGAGATTCGGGTCGGTCGCTGCGGTGATCCGGAACTGCTCGCGCCGGTCCATGATGATGCCGTAGAGATCGGCGCGGATCGACAGGTCGTGCTCGAGGAGACGGATCGTCAGCGCCTCCTCCATGATGTCCTCGTCCTCCGCGTGAAGGTCCTCGAGCATCGCCTCGATGGCCCGGCGCTCCGCCTTCCACTCGTCGAGCCGCATCTGCTGCCTGGCGAGGGCCTGCTCGACCTCCGAGCGCAGCACCTGCTCCGTCGACTCGATCTGGCGGCTGAGCTTGAGCACCTCGGGATGATCCGGCGTGTACCGGGACGTCGCGTCCGCGAGCTCGAGATCGAGTTCGATCAGCCGCGACTTCGCCTGCCTGACGGTCGCCATGTCGTAGATCTCGCCGCTCGGCACGTGCGAAGGATCTGCGCCGGAATCGAGCCACTCGCGGACCATGGAGAGCTGCTCCTCGCGAGCCTCGATGTTCGCATTGAGCGACGCAAGCTCGTTGCTGAAGCGGTCCTGAAGGCCCATCCGCTGTTCGCCCCGGCGGCCCTGCGCCAGGTTGCCGCTCTCTCCTCCGTACTCCGCGATCGCCATCGCGATCGAGTCGCGCTCGGCCTTGACACGCTGCGCCTGCTCGTCCAGATATCGAACGGCATCGTAGTTGAGCGAGACGCTCTTCCGGATCTCGAGGTAGGCGTCGAGCGCCGTGTTGACGATCGCCGCCGCGCGCTCGGGATCCGTGTCCCGGTAGCTGATATCGATGATGTCGGACTCGGGCTGGTCGGCCGCCCGGATACGGTCCTGGATGTTCTCGACGATGAGACGGCGGTTGCGGCCCTCGGCCAGACCGAGGCTGTCCACGACGGCCGCCGCGACCGCCGAGCTCTCGATGATGCTGATCTCCGAGTTGATCACCTCGCCGCGTTTGAGCACGGCGCGTGTCTCGGACGGCATCACGTAGCCCTGGTTCAGTCGCTTGATGTACACGCGCGCCGTCGCCTCGTAGCCTGGAACGGCCGTCGAGAAGCCGTAGACCATGACGGCGATTCCCACGATCAGGAAGGTGATCAGCACGACCTTCCGTTTGAACACGACGTACGCGATATCGCGCAGCAGTGATGCGCTCTCGGCGGTCGTCTTCGTGGCGGGCTGTGCGTTCAATGCCGCGTCCCTCTGGTGGTGTCGTCTAGTAGTAGCGTCTGCCGCTGTCGTTGACGTTCGCCATCTCCCAGCCGCGCAGGTAGAAGATCTGCGCGGGGGCGATGTTGTCGAAGAACAGGTCGACGAATTCCCCGACCTTACCGATGACCGACTTCGGCACGTAGACCACGTCGTTGGGGGCCAGGACCAGGTCACCCGACATGTCCCGCCCGCTCAGGATCTTCGTAACGTCCACACGGTGCGCCTCGGGCTCGGCGACCCCGCTCGTGCGGACTACCATCACGCTGCTCGGCTTGCCGGTCGACAGGAGCCCGCCGGCCGCCGCCAGAGCGCGCGTGACCGTGAGCTCACCCGAAGACTCGATCCTGCCCGGCCTGTCGACCTCGCCGATGACGAACACCGGCTGCTCGGCGATCGACTCCACGACGACGGTGACCGTCGGATCCAGCAGGTAGGCGCCGAGCTTCCGCTCGAGCTCCTCGGAGACCTCGCTCGCCGTCCGTCCCGCCGCCTGGATCTCGCCGACAAGTGGAGCGCTGAGCCCGCCGGACGGCGTGACCGGACCAGTGAAATCGAGCTGGTCGTCGGTCATGAAGTTCACGTCCACGGTGTCGCCTATGCGCAGCCGGTACGGACCCGCGCTCGTCGTCGCCGTCAAGCCCGTCGACACCGTCGCCTGCGCCGCCTGCCCCGTCGTCACCGGTTCGACGCTCGTCTGCCGCCCCGCGCAGCCCGACAGGCACAGCACGACCGTCATCCCCGCCGTTGCGAGGAGCAATCCGCGATTCCTCGACTGCATAATCGGGTCCCCCGATGCACCCAAGCGGTCCGTCGAAGCGAACGACGCTCCGACCCTTCACACGCTAAAGCATAACTCATGCCACAGTTAGGGCCTAGCGCCCCGTCCCGGCTCGTGAACTGAGCTCTTCCTCACTCTCGGGCCCGTCCGGGTCTCCCTCGCCGTCCCCTCCGAGAGCATACAGGCGCACGGTGACGCCGGGGAAGCCCTCGGTCTTAAGCCGGCGGTGTCGCCGCTCGAGGTACTGCACGATCCGACCGTCCGGGTCGGCGTGCCACAGCCGCCCCTCGACGAGCCACACCCTCTCGTGGCCGGCGACCCCTTCCTCAACGCGGCGAGCGACCTCCGAATCGCTCCCGCACTGCCCCGGATACAGCAGGAAGCTCGGGGCGTCTCCCTCATAGTAGTGGTCGAAGACGTCGGTCACGACGGGGACGAGAATAACATCTCCGGGCCTCTCCGCCATCTCGATGTATCGCGCCGCCGCCCGGACGTCCTCGCGCCAGTACTCGGGGTTCCAGTAGGCGTTGCCGACCCCGACCAGGCAGAGCGCGAACATCAGGCCACCGACGATCCACGCGGGCGCGCGCGGGAGCCGCGCGATGCCGCCTCCCAGGAGCACCAGCACCAGCGGAGCCATGACCGCCACGTAACGCGCGTTGAAGACCTTGATGTTCAGAAGCGCAAGAAGCGTGACCGCCGCCAGCGGAATCAGTACCGTGCAGGCCAGAAGCCACAGCCGCAGGCGGTCGTGCCGGAAGCACGCAAGCCCGGACAGGCCCGCCGCCGCAAGCGCCGCCAGCGCCGCGCCGACGACGAACCGGTGCTTCAGGAACGCGCGCGCCGGTCCCTCTCTGTGGAGCTCGGCGTTCGAGGGGCCGACCGAATACCCGTAGACCATCGCGTAGATGGAGTACGGGATCGCCATCGGCGTGAAGGTCGTCTCGCCCCTGAGCCGCGTCACTTCTCCCGACTCCCCCGGAGCGGTGACGCGCTCTCCGACGCGGTCCACTCGGACCCACTGCGTCACGCCCCAGATCCACGGCGCCAGACAGACCGCGACGAGCACGAAGGTCAGGATCCACCGGACGACAAAGCCACGGTCGTCGCGCGCCCGCGGCAGCGCGAACACCCAGTGCGCAGCGGCGAGGAAGACCGCTGAGAGGTTCGAGAGAATCGCCAGACCCGTCGCGACGCCGTATGCGATCCACGGGCCGCCCCGCCGCGTCACGATCCGCCACACGGCGAGCGTCGCCGCCGTCGCGAAGAAGAGCAGGAGCGCGTAGTTCCGGAGTTCCTGGGAGTACCAGATGAAGAACGGCGAGACGGTGGCGAGACCCGCGGCGACGAGTCCCGCGCGTCGATCGACGACCTCCCGTCCGAGGAGGTAGACCATCGGGACCGTCGCCACTCCGAAGACCGCGGAGAGCCCCCTCAGGAGCCCCTCCCCGGTGCCTGCCGCGCTCAGCAGATGGACCAGCACGGCGTGAAGCGGTCCCTGGACGTTCGTTAACACCGAGCGGGCCGTGAGCGTTCCACCCACGGCCGCGGCCTTGATCGTCCATAGCTCGTCCACCCAGAAGCTCTGGGCGTCGATACGGTAGAAGCGCAGCATGGCTGCCGCGACCGTGAGGGCGACCACCCACCACGTCACACTCCCGCCGCCCGCGAGCGGCCGCACGGCAGCGCCGTCGCGCACTCTCCGTGTTCTCTTAACTCGACTCACGAATCAGCACCGCCTCGTTCATCAGAACCCGTGAGCCGACGGGGTACTCGGTAGCAAGCATGCAGCTTAGGCGAACAGACGCCCCCCTGTCAACGACACAGTCACCCGCCCCCGTCGTCGCTCACGTGTGTCCGCACAACTTGTGTGGCTGAGACCGTGCGCCTGTCGCGGACGCAAGAATCCGGCAGCGTCGCGGTGTGAGTGAGGGTTCCTGATGCGCTTCCGCTGCCGGATCCACGGTGGTCTCTGTCACTGCGCGTCGTGCGAAGTCCTCCATCGAAGCAGTGCGCCTAGTATGCTCCCTTTCGCGACAGGACCGCCGGGAGAGTCCTGCTCAGGATCTTCACGTCCAGTCCGAGCGACTGACGTCGGATGTACTCGATATCGAGCCGCATCCACTCGGTGAACCCGATGTGGTTGCGGCCGCTGATCTGCCAGAGACACGTGATGCCCGGCAGCACCGAGAGCTTCTCGCGCTGCCAGCTCTCATACTTCGCCACCTCGCCGGGCAGCGGCGGCCTCGGGCCGACCAGACTCATGTCTCCCCTGAGGACGTTGATGAGCTGTGGAAGCTCATCGAGACTCGTCCGCCGCAGGAAGGTGCCCACACGCGTGATGCGCGGATCGTTCGAGATCTTGAAGACCGGTCCCTCAAGCTCGTTGAGATGCATCAGCTTCTGCTTCTGCTCCTCGGCGTCGATGACCATCGACCGGAACTTGTAGAACCAGAACTCCCGTCCGTCCTTCCCGACGCGAACCTGGCGGAAGTAGACGGGGCCACGCGAATCCAGCTTGACGGCGATCGAGATGATGAGGAACACCGGTGACAGCAGCGTGAGCCCGATCAGGCTCGCGACGACGTCGAACGGACGCTTAAGCATGCGCCGGTAGAGCGCGCCCCTGAGAACGCTGACCGACTCACGCTCCTCGCGCGCCCCCTCCTCGATCGTGCCGTATCCGAACCTCTCGTCGACGAAATACACAGTCCCGCTCCTGTGTTCGCCTCGCTGGGCCCGACCCCCCGGGAAACAGGAAACCGGGCGAGGACACTGGGTCCGCCCGGCATCGTTGCTGCCGCACTCTCACTGCCTCGGGCGAGCCCAGGCCCGACAGCGATACACCACGCGGCGCTGCAGTCCGTGCCCGCCTGCGGTGTCCTTGCAATCGCTGTCAGACTTGAGAAAAAACCCTTAACAGTGGTGCTATGCGAGTCCTTCCGCGCCTGGTGTGGGTCGCTGCTTCCTCAACCGACAATGCTAGTCTATCACAAGTTTTGTCCGGTGTCAACCGGATTTGCGTATCCGCTCCTCCCCCCCGATCCGGTGAACCACGGCCGCCCACAGGAGCGGGAGGAGCAGTTCGTGCCTCCCCCGAAGAGCAATCCCCGTGCCCTCCTGCGCCGTCGGACGCCGGACCACGTTGGTCAGGGCGCGATACGGCTCGTTCATGTCGAGCGAGATCGCCGTGAAGCGTCCCCGGGCCGCGCCGACGTTGCGCGCCATCGAGAGCGCCTTGAGGAAGACCTCGGGCAGGATGACAGCCGACCCGACGTTCATGACCACACCATCATCAATGGCCGGCAGAAGCCCCGCCAGGATCCGCATGTCCCGCAGGCTCGTCGCTCCGATCGCTGCTCCGTCCGCGCTCGCGTGCTCGTGAACGATGTCCGTGCCGACCCCGACGTGCACGGTCGCGGGGATGCGGAGGCGGTGCGCCGAAGCGAGCAGCGAGACGTCGTCGTGAGGCGCGTCCGCTTCCGCGATCGCCCGACCCACGCACTCGCCGAAGCCCTCACCCGCCGCGTGTCCGGCCACGACGGCCGCGTTGAGACCGTCCGCCGTCTCGGCGCACGTCCCGAACGAGCCGTCCGGCAGTCGCGCCGCCACGTCCTCGGACGTTCGCCCGAACATCGCGATCTCGTAGTCGTGGATGGCCCCGGCGCCGTTCATCGCGATGGCCGTC
The DNA here is from genome assembly GCA_964487295.1 of uncultured bacterium. GTDB lineage: Bacteria > Joyebacterota > Joyebacteria > Joyebacterales > Joyebacteraceae > JAPEKQ01. Next base: position 19,439 of record CAZAQL010000002.1, read on the forward strand.
ACCACTCCCCGCTCCATGAGATCGATCAAGAGCCTGCTCAGCCCGCACTTGATCACGTGCGCCCCGAGCATCACGAGCACGCCGCGGCCGTTCGAGCGGGCGAGAGAGAGCGCGTCGCACGCGTCGTGGAAATCCCCGCCGCCGAACGTGCGAGGGATCATCGCGAGCAGCCGGTCGAGGCTCTCACCCACGGGGACCGCGCGGACGAAATCCTCGATCCGCACCGTCCCTCCGCGCTCCTCGATGGAGATCCGTGTGAGCTTCCCGGGATCGAGCTCCGCATATCGGGATGTCATCTGCCCTCCTCGCGATCGCTGCCGATGGTCGTCCGGCGGGTCACTGGACCCCGTCGGCGAGGGAGTACTCCGCGAGCTCGGCCGAGATCGAGCCGATCACGACCTTGCTCCGCATCATCACGGGCAGGCGGCGGTCGTCGTCGGTCAGCCAGACCCAGAGCCTGCCCTTGTGACTGAAAAGCCCGGCGCCCTTCATCCTGGGCTCGACGACGATACAGTCGAACGTGCCGGCCGGGACGGTCACACGCTCCCGCCGCAGAACGAGGATCTCGAGCGGGTAGTTCCTCCGATCGGCATGGTTCTCGATGAAGACGGATCGTCCGACCTCGAGATCGAGCATGCGCACGACGTAGAGCGACGAGAGGATGTCCTGGGTGCCGGAGGCCAGCGGGACGACCTCCTCGCGCTCCGGGTAGACGGCGACCTGCCGTTCGTGATCGAACTCGACGAGGTCGTGCGCCCGGTAGTTCCCCTCACGCAGGGTCTTCTCGAAGCGCCTCGTCACGAGGTCGCGCACATCGAGGAGGGACTCCGCGACGTCCCGCACGGGAAAGAAGGCCGAGACGAAGGCGTTGGACTCGGCGACCGACACGATGCGGTAGCACGCGCGCCCGTCGCTCTCAACGAGCCCGGGAATGCCCATGATCGCCGTCCCCGCCTTGACGAACCCGTATCCGATCTCGAACGTGAGCCGTTCGCCCACACCGAACGGTGGCATCGCCACGGTCCCGCCCTGCGCAAGCGCCGGCAGGCGCGAGGCCGGCTGCAGTGCCGGGCCGTCTCCCGGGACCGCCGCCGCGAGCAACCCCGCGAGCAGACAGGCGCATGCAATGGTGATCCTCATCGACCGTCCTCCTCGAGCCGCGACAGCATCCAGCGCGCGGCCTCCAGAACGCCCGAAACGACAGCGGCCACAGCAAGCCCCCGCGCCCGTGCCTCCCGCGCCGCCTCCACGCCCTTGCCGGTGCGGACAAGTACACAGGGGATGCCGACACGCTCCGCGAGCTCCACGTCGGTGACCTGATCTCCGACCATCGCGCTCCGCGCCGGATCGATCCCGAGATCGCGGACCGCCGCGTCGACCATGCCGGTCTCCGGCTTGCGACAGGACGCGTCCCGCGAGAAGCGCTCGACCTGTCCGTCCGGATGATTCGGACAGTAGTAGGCCGCGTCGAGCCGCGCGCCGGTGCGCGCGAGCATCTCCTCGAGCCTCGCGTGCACGGCCGCCAGGTCATCCTCCGTCATGAGACCCCGCGCGACGCCCGACTGGTTGCTGACTAGGACGGCCGCCACACCGGCCTCATTCAAGAGCCGCACGGCGTCCGCGGCGCCGCGTTCGAGCACGAGCCCATCCGGCCGCGTGATGTAGCCGTCCTCGACGGTCAGCACGCCGTCGCGATCAAGAAGAAGCGCCGCTCGACCCGTCATGGTCCGCTCACCTCCTCGTCGTGGCATGCTGATCCCTCGATCGCCGGTTCCTCCCGCCCGCGGCCCGACGCCACACCTCGCACCGATCCGATCGCCGCCAGCGCGTAGAAGAGCATCCCCGGCTCGGCGTCCGTCGAGACCGCGGTGAGACCCGCGACGACGGAGGCCGTCAGCCCGCCGATCGCCGCGAGCGCCACGCCGCGCTCGATCGCGTTGCGAGCCGACCGCGCCGACCGCGCGGCCGCCCGGAACCCTAATACCAGAAACACAACGAGCGCGCCAGCCCCCACGAGCCCGATCTCGGCCGCGGTGTGGAAGAGGGTGTTGTGGGCGTTGAGCTGGTGTTCGTCCTCCTGTCCGTCGGTGAAGGTGACCCCGAGCGCCCAGTAGATGCCGGGGCCGTGCCCGGTGAGAGGCCGCTCCGCGATGAGCTCGAGGTTCCGGTCCCACGTCTCCAGGCGTGCCACCACGTTCCTCGCCCTGAAGAGCCGCGACTCCGGGTGCGTCGCCGCGAAGGCGGCCACGGCCGCCGCGGCGATGGCGAGTGCAACGAGAGCGTACCGCTTCCGCCTGAGCGACGCCAGGATGAGCGCCGCGATCCCCAGAACGGCGCCGAGCAGCCCGCCCCGCGAGCGCGTCATGGCCAGCGCGATGCCCGAGAATCCCGAGGTCACGACCAGCACGGGACCCGTCATCGCCGAGCGGAGCTCCGCGCCGAGGACCGCCAGGGCCATGACCAGACCGATGGCAAGGTACTCGGCCGCCGGCACCGGATTCTCGATGGACGGAAGGCCCAGGCGATCGGCGTACCCTGTCAGATAGGTGACGTACGAGCCGACCGACGCCACCAGAACCCCGAGGAGAATGGCCCAGGTCAGAAGCAGAGCCCGCGTCCGCCTGCGGCACGCGTCGGCGACCAGAAAGAACGGGGCGGTCGTCATGAGGACGGTGAAGAGCTCGTGCGGACGCCTGAGCTCCTCCTCCGCGAACGCGTACGACAGGAAGCTCGCGAGCACGAATGCGGCGAGCGCGAACGCAAGAGCCCGATCGGGAAAGCGCGGCCGGCGCCCCAGCGCCCACTTCCCTGCGAACCCGAGCGCCGCGATGGCGAGCCCCGTGCTCTTGAGCCCCTCCGACCAAGGGAGCGACACGAGCAACACCACCAGACCGAAGGTCTGCAGCGCCTCGAGCGCGCCCGCCGCTCGTCTCAGGAACCTCATCGTCCGCCTCCCCCGTCCCCGGCAAGCTGCCGGATGTGAAGCGCGGCCTCCCTCGCGCGGTCCTCCCAGGTGTTCGCGAGCGCGAACTCCACGCGCAGGCGGCGCACCGGGTCGTCGGGCGGTTCTGCGAGCGCCCGCTCAACGGCCTGGGCGAAGCCCGCCGCGTCGACGGCCGTGGCGATGAGCGCGCCTCGCTCCCGCGCGGCCGGGAACGGGGTGGCGACCACGGGCTTGCCGCAGAGGAGGTACTGGTAGAGCACGATGGGGTCCGCGTTCCGCGAGAAGACCCCTTCCTTCCATGGCAGCATCGCCACGTCGCAGGAGGCCACGTACCACGGGAACTCCCCGTACGGACGCCTTCCGAGCCGAACGACGTTCGACGGCAGCGTCTCGCTCGCGCCGCCGGGACCGACCAGCGCAAGCGTCCACTCGGGCCTCCCGCGCGCGACCTCGCCGAGCAGGTCGTGATCGAGCCACCCGTACGCGGCTCCTCCGTAGAGGATCACAGGACGGCGGAGCCGGCGGAGCCCGTCAGGGACGCCCGGGCCGTCCGCCGCCTGCTCGACGGCATCGAGCAGACGCGATGCCCCCGCGGACGCCTCCCCCGCGAGCACGCGGCTGAAGTGCGCCGCGTCCGCCGCATTCGGCAGGCGATGGATGTTCGGATGGCGCGCCCGCCCTTCGAGCAACGACGCCGAGACGACGAGGACGAGATCCGCCGCGTCGAGCATCCGCTCCTCGAGCGCCTGAGTGGCCTGCGGATCCCGGCTGAACGCGGTCGGCTCGTCGGCGGCGCTGTAGACGACTGAACGCTCTCCCAGGCGGCCGACGCAGTCGACCTGCTCGGGAGAGAAGCACCACAGCGCCCGCTCCTCGAAGCCCAGGCGCTCGATCGCCTCCCGGATGCGCGGGACGAGCCGGCCCCAGGCGGCCGCGCGGCGTCCCGGCCGCGACGGCACCGAGCCGGCGACCGGCGAGAGCACCCAGAGCCCGGGCAGCTCACGCCGCAGTCCCCGGAGCTTCGACCATCGCCGCCGGCGACCGAGTACGGAGAAGACGTCCAGCGGCGGTTCGACGTAGAGCACCCGTGTGGCGCGCGCCATCTCACGCATCAGGCACTGCTTGCTCGTCGGCAGGCCGGTCCAGTGGTTCGTCGAGAGGCAGACGATGTCGGCGCCCGGCCCGGCCTGCGCCGCGCGGATTCCGTCAGCCATTGTCGCCTCCCCCGCTGCGCGCGGGCGGGTCGCCGTCGGCCCCCGCGCCGCCGGAGCGGGCGCCGCGGCGCAGCAGGTCCAGGGCGGCCTCGAAGACCTCGTCCACCGTGATGGCCGCCATGCAGGGGTTCTCCGGTCGCACGCACTCCTTCTGGTCGCAGGGCGAGCACGGATACTCGTGGCGGATCACGCGCGACGGGGCCCCCCGCGGCGCGAAGCGGACCGGCGTGTTGGGACCGAACAGGGCGACAACCGGCGTCCCGACCGCGGCCGCGACGTGCATCGGCCCGCTGTCGCTCCCCACGAAGACCGCCGCCCGTTCGACGACGGCCGCCGAGCCCCTGATGTCCAGGCAACCCGCGAGGCTCACGGCGACGCCTTCCGCGTCGCGTGCGATGCGTTCGCAGAGCGCGACGTCCGCGGCGCCCCCCGCGAGCACGCACGCCAGACCGGCCTCTTGCGCAAGGCGGCGCGCCAGCGCCGCGTGCCGCTTCTCGGGCCAGCGCCGATACTCCCAGTTCGCCCCCGGGGCCAGCACGGCGAAGCGGGCCGCCGGCGCAACGCCCGCCCTCTGGAGCGCCTCGACCGCGGCGCCTCGTTCCTCATCGGTGAGGTAGATGCGCGGGCGGGGTTCGGCTGTCGCACCGAGCGGCTCGACGGCCGAAAGAAGATGCTCGACGACGCTCCCGTCGCTCACGTAGGGGATGCGGTAGTCGAGCAGGTGCGGGAAGCCGGCGTGATTGAAGCCGACCCGGTAGGCCGGGTCAGCGGCCCACAGGATCCACGAACTCAGGAGATTCCCCGACAGGTCGACCGCGAGATCGAACCGCTCGCGTCTGAGCCGCCGCGCCAGCTGCCACTGCCGTCGCGGCATGTGGTAATCGGGGACCGCGTCGTACAATACGATCTCGTCGACGTGGGGGTTCGCGATGAGCACGTCAACGCCACGCTTCTTGGCGAGAACCGTCAGCCTGGCGTCCGGGAAGGCTCGCTTGAGCGCTTCCAGAACGGGCGTCGCCAGCAGAACGTCCCCCATGAAGTAGAGCCGCATCACGAGGATCGACCGCACGGTCTCTGGATGGAAGGGCCGTCTCTTCATGGTGTGCGCCCTCCCCGCCGGTCCGCCTCGGCGGCGAAGCAGGCCTCGATGTCATCGATCATCGAGCGCAGAGAGAACTCCTCGAGGACGCGCCCGCGCGCCGATGCCGCCATCCCGCGCGCGGACTCCCTGTCCGTGAGCATGCCCAGCACTGCGGCGGCCGCTGCGTCGGAGTCGCCGGGTTCGACGAGAAGACCGTCGCGGCCGTCCCGGATCATCTCCGGGATGCCCGCCACGCGCGTCGCCACAACGGGCGCGCCCGCCGCCATCGCCTCCAGGATCACGTGGGGCATCCCCTCGCGGAAGCTCGTCAACAGCACGACCGACGCCGCGGCGAGGACATCCTCGACGTCGCTCCTGTGGCCGAGGAACCGCCAGCTGCCGTCCGGCAGAGTCTGTGTCGCCATCGTTCTGAGTTCCTGTCGCAGCTTCCCGGCTCCCGCCACGAGCAGCTGAGCCCGAGGTTCCGCCTCGACGACCTTCGCGAACGCTCGGAGCGCAACGTCGTGGCCCTTGTCCGGGACGAGTCGGCCGATCATCACGACCGTTGGGGTCTCCGCCTCGAGGCACAGCTCGGCGCGCAGACGCGCACCCTCGCCGGCCGCCGTGCGCTCCGGATCGATGCCGTTGGGGATGACCGTGATCCTCTCCGGCGGTACCACGCCACCGCGCTCCAGGTCGTCGGCGATGGCGCGGCAGTTCGCGATGACGCGCGTCACGAACCGCCGGTACGTCAACCTGTTCACCGCCGTCGGGCGAACCGGGAAGAGCAGCCCGCGCCGCTCCACGACGCCGCGAACCCCTGCGATGCGCGCGGCGAGCGCGCCGACGCGAACGGCCCGCTGCACGTTGACGCTCGCCACGTCGCACCGCCAGCGGCGCAGCCAGGCCGCCAGCGGGAGAACGGACGTCGGGTCCGCATCACCCCGCATCGGGAGTTCCAGCGTTTCGAAGCCCGACCGCCTCGCGCGGCCGGCCAGGGCGCTTCCGGACCTGGCGACGACGCTCACGTCGTGCCCGCGCTCGAGCAGTCCGCCGGCGGTCTCGACGAGCCATCGCTCGCCGCCACCGAACGTCCTGAGCGAGTTCACGAAGCAGATCCTCACGGAAACCCCTCTTCCGTCATCTCCGTCGATCGGCCCGGACCGGCCGTGACGGCGGGTCGAACGTCGCATCGGCCGAACGGCCCGATGAACCGATGCCGACCGAGGTCAGCACGGCAGCGAGCCCACTCTCGAACGCCTGTCGCGAGAAGAGCTCTCGTGCGCGGTCGCGCGCCGCGAGGCCCATCCTTGTCGCCCGCGCGTGATCCGCGAGCAGACCGCTCACGGCGGAGGCCAGCCCCGACGCGTCGGACGGCGGGACGAGGAGACCGCTCTCGCCGTCGGCGACGAGTTCCGGGATGACGCCGACGCGCGTTGCGACGACGGGGCGTCCCGCGGCCATGTACTCGCTGACCGCCCGGGAGTTCTCCTCGCTCCCGACGGAGGAGGAGACACAGACCGAGGCCGCGGCGAGGAGCGCGGGAACGTCCGAACGCCGCCCGGCGAAGCGGACGCAGGAGAGCACGCCGAGACGCGCGGCCTGTCCGCGGAGCCCTTCAGGCTGTCCCGACCAGGGCTCGCCCACCAGGAGCAGTACAGCCTCGGGATGCTCGCGGACCACTGCGGCCCACGCATCCAGCAGAACGGGGTGCCCCTTCACGGGAGCGAGGCGCGCGACGTTGACCACGAGCGGAGCGTCGACCCCGATCCCGAACTCCTCGCGTATGCCGGCGCCCGCCGGAAGGCCCGTTCCGCCGCCCTCCGTCGTGAAGCGACCGATATCCACCGGCAGGTAGAGTAGAAAGAGCCGATCCGCAGCGAGTCCGAGCCGCTCCCGAACCCACGTCTCGATCCTGCGCGACGAGACGATGACGGCGTCGGTCCGACGCCGATACAGACACCGGTTGAGGATCCCGCCGCTCGGGCGCGCGGCGCCGCCCCTGAGGTGAACGAGTCGCGAGTCGGGCGACCGCGCGATCCCCGCCGCGACGTGCGCCGCGGAGCGCGAGCTGTGGACGAGCCCTGTCTCGCGCGTTCGGGCGCTGATCCAGCGACCGGCCGCAAGGAGGTCCGACGGCGACCTGCCGATGTCCTCACCCGGAAGCACGGCCGACCGGACCCCGTTCGGAAGTCCCTCGAACGCGGCGCTCCCCTCCGGCGCAGCGAAGGTCACGGTTATCCCCATCGCTGCCTCGGCGCCGGCCACGCCGAGCGCGAACTCCGTCTCCGCGTTCATGATCATCGAGTCCGTTACGATGAGCGATCGCACACGCCCTCCCCGATCACGGATGGCGATTCCCCTACGCCGCCCGCGGCTCGCCGCCCACGGATGCGCCGAGCAGATCGAGCACGGCCTCGTGGGCGCGGTCGACGGTGACGTCGACCATGCACTGCAGGGTACCGAGCGGACAGCTCTCGCCTCCGTGCCGTCCGCACGGCCGGCACGCAAGGTCCGCCTCGAGAACGCGAGCCGCCTCCGCGTACGGGGCGAACCCCTGGCCGGGGATCGTCGGACCGAACACGGTGACCACCGGAGTGCCGACGCCGGCCGCCACGTGCGCCGCGGCCGAGTCGTTGGAGACGACGATCCTGCTCCGCGCCACGAGCGCGATCCAGGTCCCGAGCGTCAGTCGCCCGGTGAGATCCACGAGCGACGCGGTGGCCTTCCGCGACACCGCCCCGGCCGCGCCGCGGTCGTCGACCGACCCCGAGAGCGCCACCGTAAGGCCGCTCGCCGCAAGCCGGTCGGCCAGCTCGGCGTAGCGCTCAGCCGGCCACCGCTTGGTCGGCCACCGGCTGCCCGGCGCGAGAACGGCCAGCCCGCCGCCGGCACCGAGTTCTGTGAGCAGATTGTCGGCCTCGCGCGCGCCGTCATCGGGAACCGCAACCGAGAACGGAACGCGGTCCGCGGGCAGCTCGACACCCAGCGGCGTGGCGAGCGACGCAACCCGTTCCACCTCGTGTCCCCGCGCGCGGTACGGGAGCGTCTGCGTGAAGAGCGCCCGGCCCCCGCTCTCGTCGAATCCCACGCGCCTCGGGATCGCCGCCAGCGCCGCGATCGCGGCGCTCCGGAGGGAGCGGTGCGGCACGAGCGCCACATCGGCCCCGAACCCCCTCGCCGCTCTCGCGATGCGGAGCGTCCCTGACGGCCCCCGGTCGCCGGCGCGCTTGTCGAACGTCACGATGCGGTCGGTCAGGCTCTGCGTCTCGAGGAGCCGCGCGCCCGCGGGCGCGGCGACCACACACACGCTCTCGGCGATCCCCGCCTCCCGGATGAGAGCCAGCAGCGGCAGTGTGAGGATCATGTCCCCGAGAAACGCCGTCTGGATGACCAGGATTCTCACGACCTCCCCTCCGGGGTCCCGCCTCGCCGGTCGAGCAGCGCGTCCGCTTCGGAGAGGACCCTGTCTGGCTCGATCGCCGTCATGCACCGCCAGTGTCCCAGACGGCAGCGTTTCGTCCCGTAGAACGAGCACGCGCTGCACTCGAGATCCTCGAAGACCACCACATCGCCCGTGAAATCGAACTGACCCGGGTCGGTGGGACCGAAGATCGCCACGGTCGGCGTTCCGCGCGCCATCGCCATGTGCATCGGCCCGCTGTCGTTCCCGATGAAGAGGCGAGCGTCTCCGAGCAGGGCCGCCAGCTCGCCCAATCCCGTGTCGCCGGCGCCGTTGACGACCGTCGCGCGACCCGCCTCGCTGCCGCCCGCGACCTGCTCGCAGAGCGCACGCTCGCTCGCGGACCCGACGAGCAGGACATCGAGACCCCTGCCCCCCGCCAGACCGGTCACGACGCTGGCGAAGCGGTCGACCGGCCAGCGTTTGGTCTCCCAGAGCGCGCCCGGAGCGACGACGGCGTACGAGCCCGCTCGCAACCCCCATCCGCGCAGTCGGTCGCTCGCCGCCTCGGAAGCCTCGGGCGAGACGTACAGCCGAGGGCGGCTCTGCTTCGCGACGACACCCAGAGGACGGAGGCTGTCGAGATACCGCCTCACGAGCAGTCTGTCCGCCCGAAAGCGCCGACGGCCGAGTCGGACGCGGACGGCGTCCGCGGGGTTTCTCTTGCGATACGCGGTGACCATCGACGCGCGCGCGCAGACGCCCAGCAGGACGCTCCGCTGATTGCGATGGAGATCGACGACGCACGAGTAGCTCGCGGCTCTCAGCTCCTCGCAGAGCCCGCGCAGGTCGCCGAACGAACTCCCGGCGAGCGCGTGGACGCGGTCGACGGCGGGATGGGCCTCGACGAGCTCGCGGTACCGTTCCTTGACGGCGAACCCTATCGTCGCGTCGGGGTATGCGTCGCGAAGCGCGGTCACGACCGGCTCCGTCAGGACGATGTCACCGATCGAGCTCAGGCGAACGATCACGAGCCCCGTCTGAGGAAGCGGCGTGGCGCTCCCCGAGAAGCCGGATGCGCGGCTCCCGGCCTCTTCGTTCGCGCCGCCGTCCCGGGCGTCCCCGTCATCCATGAGCGCCACCTGGTCCGCCGGCGTCGTCTGAGCCATCGGCGCCACCTGATCCGCCGGCGTTGCCTGAGCCATCGGCGCCACCTGGTCCGTCGGCGCCACCTGGTCCGCCGGCGTCGCCTGCCCCCTGAGACCGCCGCGGTTCATCGTCCGCGAACTGCAGGTCGTGCAATCGCCGGTAGAGCCCCCCGTTCAGGACGAGCTCATCATGGGTGCCGCACTCGACGATGCGCCCCTCCTCCATCGCCACGATGCGGTCGGCGTTGCGGACCGTCGAGAGCCTGTGCGCGATGATCAGCACGGTGCGCCCGCTGAACAGCCGCTCGATGGCCTCCTGCACGAGCCTCTCGGACTCGGTATCCAGCGACGAGGTCGCCTCATCGAAGATGAGAACGGGAGGGTTCTTCAGGATCGCGCGCGCGATGGCGAGGCGCTGCCGCTCGCCGCCCGAGAGACGCGCCCCACGCTCCCCGATGACGGTGTCGTATCCCTCGGGCATTCTGGATATGAAGTCGTGCGCGTTCGCGGCTCGCGCCGCATCCTCGACGGCCTCGCGTGAGGCCCCCTCGAGGCCGTAGGCGATGTTCGCGAGGACGGTGTCGTTGAAGAGAATGGTCTCCTGCGTCACGATGCCCATCATGCGACGAAGCGACGCCAGTTTGACGTCCCGGAGATCCCGACCGTCGATCGTGACGCGGCCCGACGTCGGGTCGTAGAACCTCGGCACGAGATCGAGGAGCGTCGACTTCCCGGCCCCGCTCGGTCCGACCACCGCTACGACCTCACCCTTGGAGACCGAGATATCGATCTCGTCGAGCACGACGTCTCCCGTGGCGTAGCGGAAGCTCACCCCCTCGTACCGGATGGCGTCCGAAAACCCATCGAGCTCGACGGCGTCGGGCGCGTCGCACACGTCGAGCTCGGCGTCGAGCACGTGGAAGACGCGGGCGGCGGCCGCGAGGCCCATCTGGAGCTGGTTGTTCGCCTTCGAGAGCTTGCGGAGCGGCTGCATGGTCGAGAGCGCCGCGCCGAGGAAGATGAGGAACCAGTCGGGCGATATGGCGTCCGCCAGGAGAACCTCACGGCCGCCGTACCACAGGACGACGACGACACCGATGACACCCATGTACTCGGTCAGCGGCCCGGCGAGCGCGCCCAGCGCCTCCATCCGCACGAACCTGCGGAAATACTCCCGGGTGTGAGCGAAGAATCGGCGACGCTCGTAGGACTCCATGCCGAACGCCTGAACCACCCTGATCCCCGAGATCGCCTCCTGCAGCGTCGAGGTGATGTCGGCCATCTTCTCCTGGATACGCGTGCTCCGCTTCCTGAGGCGCGCGCCGATGCGCGCGATGAGAAACATGATGGGCGGCAGCACCACGAACGCGACAACGGCCAGGCGCCAGCTGATCCAGATCGCCACGCCGAGGTAGATCAGTGTCAACAGCGTCTCCCGGAACAGATTCACGAAGGAAGCGACGAGCGCGCCTCGCACGAGCGTGACGTCGTTCGTGATCCGCGAGATGAGCGTCCCCGTGTGCTGCCCGTGGAAGAACGAGAGCGACAGGTCGGTGAGCTTCGCGAACAGCCGGTCCCTGAGATCCCGGACCACGCGCTGTTCGAGAGTCATCATCAGGAAGGTCTGCAGATACCCGAAGAGCTCGCGGACGAAGAAGACCGCGAGGAGCGCGAGGCACACCTTGCCCAGCGCGCGCTCGGGCGTGTCGCTGACGAAGAGGAGGAGAATGCGCTCTCGGACAACGTCTTTGAGATCTTTGATCACCTCGTCGCCGGCGGCGGTGCCGGGCTCACCGTCTCCGATCGCCGCGCCGACGCTCGGCACGGTCTCGGCCGACACCTCAACGAGCGCGTCGCGCTCGAAGAGCACGTTGACGAACGGGAGGATCATGCCGAGCGACACACCCGAGAGAAGCGCGAACACCGCCATGCACACGAGCGCCGCCGTGAGGCGGCGCCAGTACGGTCTGACATATCCGAGCAGCCGCACGAAGTGCCGCATGCTATCCACCCTCCCCCGACGCCCCCCGGAGCATGGCGGACTGCGTCCGCTCCATGAACTCCTCGATGGGGAAACGGTCGCCGGGGACGAGCGTGATCACCTCGAGGCACCCACGGTCCGGATACGCCTCGTCCTCCAGCTCGCCCGCCGTCATCATCGAGACCGTCGGGATGTCCATAGCTATGGCGAAGTAGACGAGATCCGTGTTCCCGGCCACGAAGAGGTCGCACTGCCCGAGGAGGCTCACCACGTCCCGCATGCGGCGCTGCTGCACGAGGATCGGCTCACGGGAGAGCAGATCCTCGAGCCGCCGGGCGTGTTCCAGGTGTTCCGGTGACGTCAGGAGGATCGCGCGCGCGTTGTAGTCGGCGCAGAGCTGATCCAGAAGCTTCGCCTGCTGTGTCGCCGAGACCGACGTGCCACCCCTTCCCGGCCCCGGGTCGAACCCGATGAGCAGTTCGTCCTCCCGTGGCTTGCGGAAGTGAATGAGCTGCTCGGCCGTCCTGCGCTCCTGGTCGGGAACCTCCCACATGAGACCGAGCCCGCTCACATCGATCCCCATCACTCGTGCGATCTCGAGCCCCAGCTGTGCCCGCGTGCTTCCCGAGACGCGCCGGCTCACCTCGAAATTCAGGAAGGGGTGGGTCTCCGCGCCCTGCAGCCCCGCCCGCACCTTCGCGCCCGTCATGTAGCACAGATAGATGCGTTCGAAGTCGGACACGCGGTCGAGGAGTATGGCGATGTCGAAGCGGTACGACTTGAGACGCTTCGCCAGACGCATGAACGACGACAGACGCTTCATGCCACGCGGCAGCGAGTACCCTATGACGCGGTCGACCTCGATCGACCCCTCGAGAAGCTCCTTGTCCTCATCGTGCACGAGCACGGCGATCTTCCCCGTCGGGAAACCGCGTCGCATCGCGCGGAGCGTCGGCACGGCGAAGAGCGCCCCCGTCACGCCGCGCTCGGGGATGACGAGCACGCGCTCTACGCTGCCGAACGCCGCGCCGAACGAGATCGGCTCGGGCCGGTCGAAGCGCTCCACGTAGCGGCAGACAAGACGACCGAGCCGGGAGGACCCCGCATCTCGGCGCGACGCGGGCGCCTGCCCGCGCGAGACCGCCGCCCTGTCGCCCCGAGGGTCACTCCGGGGCCCGTCTGCTCCCATGACTGCCTCCGCGCTCTTCGAGGGGTCGGTGCGCGCAACGCATCCGCGCACGGACGACATCCGCCGCCCGCGCGCGCGCAGAGGTATGCGCCTGCCGGGGATCCGCGCGTTCCCCGGCATCGCTCGGCCAGTCCCTCATACCGGACACTTGTCGGCTCGTAGGCTAGCAGACGCGTTCGGAAGGTGTCAACGCTTTTCTCCCGGTCTAACCCCCCGTCCCGTCGTCACTTCCCTCATTCCTGCCGCGCATCCGCACACGCCGTCTGATAGACTCACCACGTCATGAACGAGGAACATCACACGCCCGCGGGAGAGCGCTCCCGGGCCCCGTCCCCCTCCGTCCGCGCCGGCGCCGGCCGCCGGCCGGCTGCGACAGCGGTGCGCCTTGCCCGCGCGGTCCGCACGGCGGCCCTGTCCCTCGGTTTCGCGACGATCGCAGTTCAGACCCTCGTGCTCCGCGAGCTACTCGTCACGTGGCGGGGCGATGAGACGGCCTTCGGCGTCGCTCTCGCCTCGTGGCTTCTCGCGGCCGCGGCCGGCAGCGCCCTGCTCGGTCCTCGGCTTCGCGGAACCGGCCCGCCCCGCGCGCGCCTCGCCCGCGCGCTCGCGCTCCTCGGCATCCTCGCCCCGCTCTCGGTGCTGGGGGCGCGTCTCGGACGTCTCGTCCTGGGTCCCGGTTCGGGAGCGCTCGCACGCCCCGCCGACCATCTGCTGGCGATCGTGATCGCCACCACGCCGTTCGCGCTCGTCGCGGGAGCCTGCTTCGCACTCACGATCCGCGCTCTCGCCGCCGGGACGGCCGGATCGCGGCGACGGGCCGCTGCCACGGCCTATGCCGTCGAGGCCGCGGGAGCCGTATGCGCAGGCATTCTGCTGAGCTTCGTCCTCATCCCCTTGGTTCCGCCGGTCGTGGTCGCCGGGATCTGTGCGCTCATCCTCGGCCTGACCGCCATCGCTCTGACGCTCCCGGCCGACGGCGCCCCGGCACCGTCGCGGCGCGCGAGGCTCGCGGCCCCCGTCTGCTGCGCGGCCGTCGCGCTCCTGACGCTGTCGCCCCTCGGCGCCCGGACCGACCACGCGACGATCGCGGCCCTGTGGGCGGACGCCGGATTCGTCGAGGCGCGGGAGTCGGTCTACGGCCGCGTGGTCGCCACGCGCCGCGGGAGCCAGGTCAGCATCTACCAGAGCGGCGTCCTCGCCGCATCCGCTCCCGACGCGCTCGCCGCCGAGGAGACCGTGCACGTCCCGATGCTCGCGCACCCTCGACCGCGCAGGGTGCTGCTCGTCGGAGGCGGTCTTGGGGGCGCGATCGCCGAGGCGCTCAAGCACCCGGACGTAGAACGCATCGACTACGTTGAGCTCGATGGAACGCTCCTCGAGGTGGCTCGCGAGTCGTTCGGCGGATCGATCGCGGCGGGTCTCGACGACCCGCGCGTGAACGTCCGTCTCGGCGACGCGCGGCTCCTCATCGCCGGTGCGCGGCAGCGGTACGACGTCGTCGTTCTGAGTGTGCCCGACCCGGTCACGCTGCAGCTCAACCGTTTCTACACGGTCGAGTTCTTTGAGGAGACGCGACGCGTCCTCGCTGAGGGCGGCGTGCTCGCCCTCTCCGTCTCCGGCGCCGAGAACTACGTGCCTCCGGAGCTTGCCGAACTCCTCGGACTCCTCCGGGACTCGCTTGAGCGGTCCTTCGAGAACGTGACGCTCCTCCCCGGAGACCCCTGTCACATACTCGCCTCCGGACCGGCGATGCACGTCCCGCGCGAGGGTCGCGAGTTCGCCCGGCGCGCCGACGAACGCAGACTCGGAACGCGCTTCATCGCACGCTACTACCTCGAGGACCGCTTCAGCGAGGCCAGAACGCGAGCCCTTGACGACGCGGTCGCGCGCGCCGAGCCTCGCGGGCTCAATCGCGACCTCCATCCACTCGGCTTCTTCACCTCTCTCGTCCTCTGGTCCCGTCGGATCGGGTCGTGGGGATCCTGGCTGACCGTGGGGCGCCGCATCGTGACGCTCCCCGCCTTCGCGGCGGTCGCCGTCGCGATGCTCGTCGCGTTCGGGTTCGCCCCCCGTCTCGCCGCGCGCCTGCGCCGCGCGGGGCGACCGGCCGACCGCCCGGCGACGTCCGGCGCCATTCTCCTGTCGATCGCCGTCGTGGGATTCTCGGAGATGGCGCTCGAGGTTGCCGCGATCCACGCGTACCAGAGCCTGTACGGTTACGTGTACGGACACCTTGCGCTCATAACCGCGGCGTTCATGGCCGGACTCGCCGGCGGCGGGTGGTTGGGCCGGCGGCTCGCGGGAGGATCGAGACTCTGGCGCCAGTACGTCGCCGTTCAGGGAGGGATCGTGGTCGTCCCACTCATCTTCGGTCTCTCCATTCGGGCTCTCGCGACATCGGTCTCCGCCGGGAGCACGTTCTCCGCGGGGCTCTTTCCCGGGATCGTCGCCGGTTCGGCCCTCCTCGCCGGAGTGCAGTTCCCTCTCGCCGCCACGCTTCTCGCCGAGGACGGCGAACGCAGCGTCACTCGCAAGGGTGGCGCTCTCTACGGGCTCGACCTGGCGGGGGCGGCGGCGGGCGCCGTGCTGTCCTCGCTCCTGATGTTCCCCCTGCTCGGGATGTTCCGCTCGATGATGGCGCTGGCCGTGCTGAATGCGAGCGTCGCGCTGACGCTGCTCATGGCCGGAATGAGACGGGGCCGCCCCCGATGAGGGACGGCCCCGTGTATCCCGATGGTCCTCGACCCGTCTGAGAACCGTGACGCGCCGCACCGGCGTCTGTCAGCGATAGAGGGCCTTGATCGCTCCCCAGCTGGTCTCCTTGACGGGCGAGACGCAGTCCGAACAGGCTCCCACGCCCAGGCCAGATGTCGCCGCTCCGATGTCGGTCCCTCCCTCGCCTCCACCGACGTTCGGCGAGGTGAAGCATACCTGGTAGTCGTACCCGACATCACCGATGAAGTCACAGTAGAACGGCTCGGCCGATATGTTCCCGTCCGTCCCGGTCAGATCCGTCAGACCGCCGCCGTACTGCTCGAACTCCCCGCTGATGTAGTCGTTCCAGTAGACGTTCGAGTACTCCACCGATGCCGTTGCCTGATACGTATAGATGCCGGTCTTGTGATTGTGCGTGATCGACGAACTCGAGATCGCGACCGACCCGCCGAAAAGCTTCACGCCGTAGTCGAAGTTCCCGACGATCGTCACGTGGTCGAGCGTGATCGGACTGGCGCCGTTCATGAAGCTGTACACCCCGTGATGCCCGCCGCGCGCGATGATGGTCTCCTCGACGAGCGGCGCGCAGTCCGCGCGGCACAGAATGCCCGTCGATGACTCCTCGATCGTCACCTCGCGGATATGCGGAGAGGCGTTGTCGAGACAGCTGATGGCGGCGCGCAGGTCCCTGCCGTCACCGTCCGACTGAATGCGCTCGCCGACGTCCACGCCGCCGATGATCGTCATGTTGATGATCTTCGCGTCGTTGCCCACGTCGAGACAGAGCACCCCGTAGTCGGCCATCGTGTGGTCGATCACCGCATCATCCCGGTCGATCCCCTGCAGGACCACTCCGTCCTTGAGCTCGCAGATGGCCGAGCGCGTGCCGATCGGCGTCGGGAAGAAGTACACGCTGTCGTAGACGCCCGCGTAGACGAGCACGGTGTCCCCGACATCCGCGAGGTTCATGCCCTGCTGGATCGTCTCGATGTCGAGATCCTCGTCCGGCACCTCAATGGTGGCGGCTGATCCGGCCGAGGCCAGAAGCCCGACGAAGAGGATCACAAGGAGAGAACGCATCTGCTCCTCCTTCACGCTGCTGAGAGGTTCGTGGATTCTCCGGTCGCTGAACCAGGATAGACTTCAACTTGACCATAGACGATGCTGAACGCCGTGTCAACCTCGGGGTGAAGCCCGGAGTGCCGGCACCCGTCCCCGTCCAGGGGACGCCCGAGGGCGGGGCTATCGCCACACGCCGTCCACAGCGGCGCCGCAGGACGAGCACGCCCCGTCGGACATACCCAGGACATCAACCGCATAGCCGATGCGGTGGATGAGCAGCTCTCCGCAGGACGGGCAGTACGTGCTGTTCGCCTCGTGGCCCGGCACGTTGCCGATGTAGACGTAGCGCAGCCCCTCCTCGCTCGCGATGCGGCGGGCGAGCTCCAGTGTCTCGACGGGGGTCGGCGCCACATCCGTCAGCTGGTACTGCGGATGGAAACGCGAGAGGTGCAGCGGGACGTCGGGGCCGAGGTGATCGCGGATCCAGGCGCACATCGCGCGGAGCTCCTCCGGATCGTCGTTCCCGCCCGGCACGATGAGTGTCGTCAGCTCGAGGTGGATCCGCTCGTCACTCAGAACCTCGAGCGAGCGCAGCACCGGCGCCAGGCTCCCGCCCGTCATCTCACGGTAGTACTCCTCGGAGAAACCCTTCAGGTCGATGTTCGCTGCATCGAGGTAGCGGCAGAGCTCTCTGAGCGGCTCCTCCTCGATGAAGCCGTTGGAGTGGTAGACATTGCGGAGACCGCGTTGGTGGGCGGCGCGCGCGCAATCGAGCATGTACTCGTAGAAGATCGTCGGCTCGGAGTATGTGTACGCGATGCTCGCGCTCCCGCTTCGGGCCGCGAGCTCGACGAGGTGCTCGGGCGCGAGTTCGTAGTTGAACGTCTGCTCGGGGCGGCTCTGGGAGATGTGCCAGTTCTGACAGAATCTGCAGTCGAGATTGCAGCCGGCCACGGCGATCGAGAACGCCGTAGTCGTCGGGAGGTAGTGGTAGAACGGTTTCTTCTCTATCGGATCGACGTGCACTGCGCACGGGTTGCCGTACGTGAGCGTGTAGTACGTCCCACCGCGGTTCTCCCGAACGCCGCAGAAACCCCGCCCCCCCTCGGGGACGACGCAGCGACGCGGGCAGAGCGCGCACCGCACAGCGCCGTCCTCGAGCGGCTCCCAGTACATCGCCTCCCGCGGCTCGACGAACCCGTCGGACCCGTCCCCCGGACCCGAGGTCGCGAGTCCGACGACCCCCAGGACGACGACCGCGAGAGCCAGCGCGAGAAGCGTTGCCGCTCTCCGGCGCACGCGAGGTCCCTCCGGACCCGCCGTCCCGCTCCCTGACCTCCACGTCCGGTCGATCACCGAAGTCCCAGCTCCTTCTCGCTGAACACCTCCGCCGAGAAACGCTCGATGGCGATGTCCGGGTCGCCCCACACACCGGGCGGCAACCCGGCCTTGACGCAGGTCTGATCGAGGAAGGTCTCGCGATCCCACCCGCGCTCGGACGCAACCTGGGGAAGCAGCAGCCCGCTCCTCCCGCGCCCTCTGATCACGAGCCCGTCACGACCGACGACGATCTCCGAGGGATCCTCAACCGGTGAAAGCGGCGACAGGACCGAGATCTCGATCTCGATGTCCTCGAGTTCGTCCTCCGTCACCGCCGGGAAGCGCGGATCGTGAAGCGCTGCCTGCACGGCCATGTCGGAGACGGTCTCGTGGAGCGGCTTGACGGCGACGACGTAGCCGATGCAGCCCCTGAGGCGCCCGCGCTTGTCGAGCGTCACGAACCCTCCACACGGCGTGCGGAGCGCCGGCGTCGTCTGCTCGAGCCGCGGCAGGGCCTCGCCGCGGACGGCCGCCTCCACGGTGGCCCGCGCGAACCTCAGGAGCATCATCCGCTCCTCTCGACCCAGCCCCTCGTACGGCCGTTCCTGCGGGCTCGAACCGACGCCCGCGTCCTCGCGCGTCTCGCTCGATGCGTCTCCGCCGACGTCGCCGGATGCCTCTTCGCCGGCGTCGCCCGATGCGTCTCCGCCGACGTCGCCGGAGGTCTCGCCTCCGTCGGCCCCCGAGCGGGTCAGCACGGCCGCCAGGTAACCGACCACCTGGCTCATGTCACCAGATGTGTCGCCAGAGGTCGCGTAGCGCACCACGTCGCTCCGGTCGGCGCCGAGATGGCGGGAGACCATCATCACGACGGCCATCGGGCCGCCGCCGCACGCCTCGCAGCGCCCTGCGGCGAGGTCCTCCAGGAGGCCCTCGGGGTCGAACGCCGCGACCCGGTCGATCACGACCTGATCGAGCGCGTTGGCGCGCGCCTGCTCGTGGTAGTGCGACAGGTCGGTGCTCGCCACGAGCAGCACGCGCCTCGACGAGGACTCGACGGCGCGAGCGATCGCGCCCGCCAGCGCCCGGACCGTGGACTCGCTCTGATCGCCCATGACGATGGGCACGATGGCAAACTCCCCGAGCGCCCGCTGCAGGAACGGCACCTGGACCTCGAGCGAGTGTTCCTGCGAGTGGGCACCGGCGCGGCAGGCGAAGGCATCCCCGCTCGCGCGGATCGCGTCCGCCAGCGCGCCGTCGACCGGCACCCTTCCGAGCGGGGTCTCGTAGGCGTCGCCGTCGTAGACCGAAGCGCCGCGGAAGGCCGCGCGGTGCGACGGGGCCACGACGATGACCGAGTCGAATGCGTGTCCCGCGACCCGTGCGTAGGCCTCCCCCGCCACGGCGCCCGAGTAGACATATCCTGCGTGCGGCGCGATGACGGCCACGACCTCGCCCGAGACCCCGGCCGTCTCCGCCGCGTCCAGGTATCCGTCGATGGTCGAAGCGAGCTGCCCGGGGTCCCCGGGATAGAAGGTCCCGGCGACCACCGGGGTTCTCACGCTCTCATTCCGTGCATCCATCTCGTCCTCGCTTCCTCCGGCACACGCGGGAAACGTCGCCGCCGCGAGCAGGATCGCGGCCGCGGCCCACGTCGCTCTCCGTCCCATCATGCTCGCTCCCGCGTTAGAGCCCGGACCCGCCCGGGATGACCGTGTCGCGACCGTAGCGCTCATCGTCCCGCTCCGGGTAATCCTCCATGGAATGAAGCCCGCGCGACTCCAGACGGCTGAGCGCGCAGCGGATGACGAGTTCCCCGACGAGTGAGATGTTCCGAAGCTCGATGAGATCGGCGTTGACCGGGTAGCGCGTGTGGTAGTCCATGACCTCTCGCCGGATGGCGGCCATGCGCTCGACGGCGAGCTCAAGCCGGCGCTGCGTTCTCACGATGCCGACGTAGTCCCACATGAGACGACGCACGACGTCCCAGTTGTAGTCGATCAGCACGCCCTCGGGCACCGGACCCGCCTCGCGTCCACTCCACTCCTGGTGCTCCGCGCGATCCCGTGCCTCGCGACGCGCGTCGAGCTCGTCGATCGCCGTACGCGCCGCGCGTTCGCTGAACACGACGGCCTCCAGAAGCGAGTTGCTCGCCAGTCGGTTCGCGCCGTGCATCCCCGTGTGCGCCGTCTCCCCGCACGCGTAGAGCCCCGGGAGACTCGTGCGGCACTCCATGTCGATCTCGATGCCGCCGCAGAGATAGTGGGCGGCCGGCACCACCGGTATGGGCTCTTTCGTCATGTCGATGCCGAGTTCGAGAAGCCGGCCGGAGATCCCGGGAAAGCGTCGCCGGACCCGGTCCGGCTCGATGTGGGTGATGTCGAGATAGACGTGCTTGTCGCCCGTCTGTTTCATGGTCCGGTCGATGGCCCTCGCCACGATGTCGCGCGGCGCGAGTTCCTTCCGCGGATCGACCCCCTCCATGATGCGGTCCCCGGAGAGACTCAGAAGGACGGCCCCCTCGCCGCGGACAGCCTCCGAGATCAGGAAGGAGCGCACCTCCGGATGGTAGAGACACGTCGGATGGAACTGCACGAACTCCATGTTCCGCACGGCGACGCCGGCCCGAAACGCCATGGCTATGCCGTCCCCGGTGGCGATGTCGGGGTTCGTCGTGTACATGTAGACGCGGCCGCACCCGCCCGTCGCGAGGACGGTCACGGCGGAGACGAGCGTCCTGACCCTCTCGGCGCGCTCGTCGAGCACGTGGACCCCCACACAGGATCGCCGGGCCCCCTTGCCGGTCGTGATGAGATCGAGCGCGATGTGGTCTTCGAGAACCTCGACGTTCGGATGGCGGTCGACGGCCTCGAGCAGCGAGGACTCGATCTCCCGACCGGTCATATCGGCCGCGTGCACGATGCGGCGCTCCGAGTGTCCTCCCTCGCGACCGAGCGCGAGCTCCGTGCCTCCCGAATCGTCGTCTGCGGTGGTGAACTCGGCGCCCCACTGCGTGAGTCGCCGGACCGCGTCGGGGCCGCCGCGTACGGCGATCTCGACGGCCTCCCGGTTGCACAGACCGATTCCCGCCGCCATCGTGTCCTCGATGTGCCGTTCGAAGGAGTCCTCGCGAGCGATGACCGCGGCGATGCCGCCCTGGGCGAGGTTCGTCGCGGACTCCGCGTCGTCCTTCTTCGTGACGACCAGGACGCGACCGCGCTCCGCCGCATTGAGCGTGAACGTCAGTCCGGCGATGCCGCTGCCGACCACGATAAAATCGTACTGGTCCACGGACTCCTCCCCTCGACCCCCGCCGTCCGGCGGGCCGTCACGAGAGCTCGAGCATCCTGTCCAGCGCCCGGCGAGCGCCGGCGAGGACGTCCTCCGGAACGGTCACCTCGTACCGCTCGTGTTCGAGCGCCCAGGCGAGCCTCGGCAGATCGGTCATCTTCATGTTCCTGCAGACAGCGAACGCCGACAGCGGATAGAAGCTCCGCTCGGGGTACTCGCGGTTCATCCGCTCCACCAGCCCGATCTCCGTGCCGACGATCAGCTCTTCGTGTTCCTGAGCGAGTCGCATCATCCCCTCCGTCGACGCGACGTAGTCCGCCTCCTCCACGACGGCGGGCGGCGATTCTGGGTGAACGACGATCGGCACCCCCGGGTGCTCGCCGCGGGCGAGTTCAACGTCCTCGATGACGAACATGTTGTGAACGTAGCAGTGGCCCTGCCAGAGGATGACACGCTTGCCCGTCTTCGACGCGACGTAAGAGCCGAGATTCCTGTCCGGCACGAAGATGACGGTGTCCGAGTCGAGAGCCTCGACGATCCGCACGGCGTTGGATGAAGTGCAGCATACGTCGCTTAAGGCCTTGACCTCCGCCGACGAATTGACGTAGGTCACGACGGGCACGCCGGAGTACTCCTCCTTCATCCTGAGGACCGCGTCCGCCGTCGCCATGTCCGCCATCGGACAGCCGGCGTCCTGCGAGGGGATGATCACGCGTCTCGTCGGGTTCAGGATCTTCGCGCTCTCGGCCATGAAGCGCACGCCGCAGAGCACGATGAGCTCCGCGTCGGTCTCCGTGGCGAGCTGCGCGAGCCGGAGCGAGTCACCGAGGTGATCGGCCACGATCTGAACCTTGGGGACCTGGTAGTTGTGGCCGAGGATCACGGCCCGCTTCTCCCTCTTGAGCGTCCTGACGCGGTCGGACACCTCCTCGACCGGCAGTGCTGCGTACTCCTCAAGCTTCATCCCTTTTCCCCCGTGCGAGTGCCTCCGCGAGCGTCTCGCGGACGCAGCGTTCGCCGCGTGTCACCTCGACGTCGATGCCGACGGCCACCAGGGAGACGCTCGGACGCCATCCCCGAAGACGGACCGCGTCCTTCTCGGTGGTCAGGACGACGCTCGCATCGAGTCTCCTGATGTCCGCGTCCAGCCCGGCAATGTCATCGTCGGTGAACTCGTGGTGATCGGCGAACCCTCGAAGACCGACGAGCTCGAAGCCCAGATCCCGGAGCGACGCCGCGAAGTCCTCGGGGTCAGCGATGCCGGCCACGGCGAGCGCCCGCTCGCCGCGGACATCCGACGCCCGGACCGTGCGCCCGCTCGAAACATCCCAGAGCTCAGCGAGCCGCATGCGGGTCTCGACCAGGGGCGCTCCGGGCGCAAGAGCGGCGGCGATGCGGCGCACCGAGTCCGCGCCCCCGCTCCGGTCGCATCGCGTCGCGATGACAAGCCCCGCCCGGGCTATGCCCTGTGGATGCTCCCGGAGCGGTCCGGCGGGAAGCAGGTGGCCGTTGCCGACCGGCGACCTCGCGTCGACCGCCACGATATCAAGGTCCCGGGCCAGTTGCACATGCTGCAACCCGTCATCAAGCAGTATAACACCAGCTCCGAGCTTGTCCACCGCGAGCCGGACGCCGTCGGCACGACGCGCCGCCGCGACGACTCCCGCTCCCCGCGCCAGCATCGCCAGGAGAACGGGCTCGTCGCCCGCCTCGCGCCAGCCGGTCAGAGCGCGCTCTCCGCGCGAGACGATGACGGGAGCCGCGCCCGATCTGCCGTACCCCCGACTCACGATGACGACCCGATGACCGTCCTTCACCAGCAGCCGCGCCAGGTAGACCACGAGCGGCGTCTTGCCGGTCCCACCGACCACGAGGTTGCCGACCGAGATCACGGGCACGTCGGCGACGACCGCCCGACTCGCTCGCACGCGCATCACGACGAAGGAGACCACGCCGTAGAGAATCGACGACAGCACGAGGAGCCAGACCGCGTAGAGCCCGGGCGGAGTCACCGGCCTCCGTCCGTACGCCACGTCTCGCCACCACGCGGCGAGCCGCCGCGACGTGCCCGCGCGGTTACCTGCTTCTCCTCGCCTCGTCAAGGAACCTCCCCCCGCTCCGGGACGCTCCCGGACAGAAGCCCGCGTTCGACGAGCCAGTCCACGGCCCGCGCCGTCGCCCCGCGTCCCTGCGCGACCGTACGGGCCGCGGCGGACGCCATGGCGGCCGCGAGCGCATCGTCGGCGAGAATGCCCTCGATCACGGCGCCGAGGTCGCGATCGTCCTCCACGCGCAGAGCGCCGCCTTCGCGCACCAGCAGCTCGGCGCTCTCCCGACAGCTCTCAACGTAACGTCCGATGACGACGGGCACGCCGTGCGCTGCGGGCTCGAGCGGGTTGTGCCCGCCGTAATCCGAGAGAGTGCCCCCGACGAACGCGACCCGCGCGACGGCGTAGACGCGACTCAACTCGCCGGTCGTGTCCAGGAGCACGACCGGCAACCGCTCACCCGCGTCGCCGGGCGGGAGGGCCGCGGCTGCGCGCCCCGCGCCGCCCGGCCCCTCGGGCAGCTCGCTTCTGCGGAGCGTCGCGAGGCCTGCCCGTCGACACGCCTCCTCGATGGGAGCGATCCGCGCGAGATGTCGCGGTGCCACGATGACTCGCAGGTCCCCTCGTCGTTCGAGCAGGTCAAGCGTCGCCCGAATGACCGCCGCCTCCTCACGGGGACGGACGCTCCCGAAAACGACGACGGCCTCCTGTTCGGAGATACCGAGCCGCTGTCGGAGCTCGCTCCGCGCGTCCTCCGACAGCGGCGGAGAGAGCGCGTCAAACTTCGTGGTGCCGAACGACCTGAGACGCGCGGCCTCGAACCCCAGCCTCTCGAACCTCCCGAGATCGTCCTCCGACTGACAAACGACGCCGCTGATGACGTCGGACACCCCGCGAAGCGGGGAGCCGGCCGAGAGGTATCGAGCGAGACTCCGCTCCGAGAGCCGCGCGTTCGCCATGACGACCGGAACGCCGTGTGCCTCGGCCTCGACAAGCAGGTTCGGCCAGAGCTCCGTCTCGATGAGCACGATGAGACGCGGGTCGCGCGCGGCGAGCGCGCGGCGGACGGCGGGTACCAGGTCGAGGGGCGCGAAGGCGACGGGGACGCTCTGCGGAAGGCTCTTCCTCGCGACGGCCACGCCGGCCGGCGTCACGCAGGTCACGACCACGCGCTCGCCCCGTGCCTCGAGTTCGCGAACGATCGGCAGCGCGGCCCCGATCTCCCCGACCGAGGCGGCGTGCACCCAGACTCCGCCGCGCGGCTCCGCCGGATCGACAGCTCCCAGTCTCTCTCGCCACTCCCGACGTCGCGACCGCAGCCACGCCAGGAACGGCCACGAGAGCGCGCCGACGACCCGCGTCGCGAACCGGTAGGCCGCGTATGCCGGCCGGCGCGGCTTCGGGGCGCGCACGCGCGCCGCCGCGCGCTCCTCGAGGCGCTTAAGCTCGCGCGTCAGCCGTTCCGCAGCTGCCTCCATGTCGTCCTGCTCCGACACGTGGAGCGGCTCGCCGTAGAGGATGGCCACCCGGGCGAACGGGCGCGGGACGATGAACCCGTCCCACGAGGAGAGCCTGCGGAAGGAGCTGGCGGCGGCGGCGATCGGCACGATGGGCCCCCGCGCCCTCGCCGCGAGGAACACGGCCCCGGTCTTGGCGACTCGCGCCGGACCCTTCGGACCGTCCGGCGTGACGGCGAGATCGAAGCCCGCGCGCGCCCGCGCGATCATCTTCACGACACCGCGGACCGAGCCGCGCGTCGTCGACCCTCTCTCGACGATGAGTCCGAGCGCCCGCATGACGCGCGCGCTGATCTCGCCGTCACGGTGCCACGACGAGAGCACCACGACGCCTGCGCCGCGATGTGCGAAGCCGATCGGAAGGATATGAGCGTGCCAGAACGCGAAGACGATCCCGCCCCTCTCGCGCGTCTCCGCCACCGCCCCCCGCCCCTCCCACGTGACGCTCCACGTGGCTCCGAGCATCCGCACGAGCAGCGGGCCGACGAACCCGGCGATGG
Source organism: uncultured bacterium (assembly GCA_964487295.1). Classification (GTDB taxonomy): domain Bacteria; phylum Joyebacterota; class Joyebacteria; order Joyebacterales; family Joyebacteraceae; genus JAPEKQ01. The sequence continues at coordinate 44,852 of CAZAQL010000002.1, forward strand.
CGGCGAGCACCCGGTCGCCGCGGGTCAGTGGATAGGGTGAGCGACTCATGGCGCTTCCCCTCCGAGCATCGACGCCGCGATGGCGGCCGCCCGCCGGCTCGCGCCGGGCTCACCGAGCGAGCGCCAGACGCCGAGGAGTCGTTCTGAGAGGCGCCGGTATCCCTCCCGGTCCTCGAGCAGCGCGGCGATCTCCGCGGCGATGCGTTCGGGGGTCGCGTCGTTCTGAACCAGCTCCGGGACGATCCGTTCTCCCGCCACGACGTTGACGAGCCCGATGTCGGGAATGCGGACGAGCCTCCGACCGACCGCGTACGACACCGGCTGCATCCTGTAGACGACGACCATCGGCGTGCCGAAGCAGGCCGCCTCGAGCGTCGCCGTGCCGGAGGACACCATGAGAACGTGGGCCTCTCGCATGATCGCGTGGGCCGAGCCCGGCGGAGCCGCGGTCACGCCTTCGGGAAGCGGCGGAGCGTGGCCGTCCGGCGACGCCGTCCCCGCCGGGCACCCCAGACGGAAGGTCGCCTCCGGGAAGCGCGCCCGGACCCGCTCGGTGGCGGCGAGCATCACCGGAAGGTGGCGCTCGATCTCGTTCGGCCTGCTGCCGGGGAGTATTCCGATCAGGGGAACCCCCTCCGGCGGCTTCCTCGGAGCGTCCGCGGGAACCAGCGCCGGCTCCTCGACGAGCGGATGCCCCACGTAGTCGACATCGACGCCACGTTGCCGGTAGAACGACTCCTCGAACGGGAGGATCACGGCCATCCGGTCGACGTCGCGGGCGATGCTCTTCACGCGCCGCTCGCCCCAGGCCCAGACCTGCGGGCTGATGTAGTAGAACACGGGGATCCCCGACCGCCTGAGGTGCCTGGCCAGTACGAGATTGAAGCCGGGATAGTCGACCAGGATGGCGAGCGCCGTCCTCCGAGCCCGCGCTTCGCGCACGAGCTCGCGCATGACCCGGCGAAGCCTGGGCAGATGCGCCAAGACCTCGACGAGGCCCGTCACCGCGAACTCGTCGGAGTGATGCAGGATCTCGACGCCCGCGGCGCGCATCCGATCGCCTCCGACGCCGAAGATCCGGACGTCGCGCTCGATGGCTCGGAGCTCGGTCACGAGCTTCGACGCGTGCAGGTCGCCGGACGCCTCCCCGGCGACAATCAGTACCGAGGGATCAGGTGCACGCATGACTCGATCCGGGAAGCGGGATGAAGGTGATGGACAAATCAGGCGACGTTCAGGTGTTCGATCTGGCGCATGATCTCCAGCGCGACCTCGAGCGCCTTCAGTCCGTCCTCGCCGTCGACGACGGGGCGGCTTCCGCTCTCGACGGCGTCGAGGAACGCCTCGAGCTCGAGCTCGAGCGCGTCCGCCCCGTCCATCGGGGGCTGCTCGATCTCTATGATGTTCTCGAGTCCGCCCTCGATCTCGCCGCTGGCGACCCTGAGCATGAGTTCCTTCGGAACGTCCTTCCGGTGGATGACCTCGACGGCAGGCCCCATTGTGTCGATGCTGACATACGCATCCGACTGGAAGAAGCGGATCTTCCGGACGCGATCCCTCGATACGCGGCTTGCCGTCACGTTCGCGACGCATCCGTCCTCGAACGTCAGTCGCGCGTTCGCGATGTCGATCGTCGGAGATAGGACCGGGACGCCTACGGCGTCGATCCTGGCTACCGGCGACCGGACGGCGGACAGGATGAGGTCGATGTCGTGGATCATCAGATCGAGCACGACGGCCACGTCGGTGCCGCGGGGAACGAACACACCCAGGCGATGAGCCTCGATGAACTTCGGATCTCGGAGGACGGCGAGCGCCGCCCGCGTCGCCTGGTTGAACCGCTCGATGTGGCCGACCTGGATCCGCACACCCCGACGCCGCGCAGCCTCCACGAGTTCGCGCGCCTGCTCCACCGTTGAGGCGATCGGTTTCTCGATAAGAACGTGCACACCCGCGTCGATGCAGGCCATGCCCGTCTCGTGGTGCGACGTCGTCGGCACCGCGATGCTCGCGGCGTCGACCATATCGATGAGCGTCGGGAGATCGTCGAACGCGGTTGTCCCGTACTCGTTCGCGACCGCGGCCGCGCGCTCCCCGTCCGTGTCGAAGACGCCGACGAGCTCACATCCCGGCAGCTCCGAGTAGACGCGCGTGTGGAACCGCCCCAGATGTCCTGTGCCGATCACACCGACCTTGAGCATCTCGCCCCCTCTGCTGCTGCGCCGCGCCCGGCTGGGAAGCCGTGCGGCGCACCCGCGCCTGGGCGCCGCCCGGCGTTCGATGAGCGCTGCGCGCTGGTGTCTACTTGATGATACCCCTCGAGGAACTCTCGATGAAGGAGATGAGCCGCGCGACCTCCTCGGTCTGCGGGACTTCCTCCCGAATGCGGACGAGGGCCTGAGTCGTATTGAGGTCCGAGAGGTAGAGCAGACGGTAGCTCAGCCGAAGCGCCGACAGCGCCTCCTCGCTGAACCCGCGCCGCATCAGGCCTATCGTGTTGACCTCGATCGGACGGGTCGGCACGCCGCCGATCTTGAAGTAGGGCGGGACGTCCTTCGTCACGCGACACGCGCCTCCCACATAGCAGTGAGCGCCGATACGAACGAACTGCTGGACGGCCGTCATGCCGCCGATGAAGGCGTGGTCCGCGATGGAGACGTGACCCGCGATGTTGACCGCGTTGACGATGACGACGTGGTCTCCCACGACGCAGTCGTGGGCGATGTGCGCGTACGCGCAGATGAGGCCGTCACTCCCGACGAACGTCGTACCGCCCTCCCCCGTGCCACGGTTGATCGTCGCGAACTCCCTGATGGTCGTCCTGTCGCCGATCTTCAGAAAGGTCTGCTCGCCCTCGTACTTCAGATCCTGCGGGTTCCCTCCGACCGCCGCGCCGTGGCAGATCTCGCACGACTCACCGATCTCCGTGTCGCGGTCGATCAGCGCCATCGTTCGGACGACCGTGCCGCCGCCGATCGTGACGTTCGGCCCGATGACGGCAAACGGCTCGACGATGACATCATCGGCGAGCTTCGCGCTCTCGTGCACTACGGCTCTCGTGTCTATCCGGGTCATCTGTCCTCCGGCTACCGATCCACGACCTGTGACCAGAACTCACCCTCCGCGGCGACCGCCCCCTTGACGTACGCGGTCCCGCGCATCTTGCACGTGCCGCCCCGGAGCCGAAGCAGCTCGAGCTCGAATCGGACGGTGTCGCCCGGGAAGACGGGCTTTCTGAACTTCGCATTCTCGATCGCCCCGAAGTATGCGAGCTTCTCCTCCGCCGGATCGAAGCGCGAGAGGAGGAGGAAGCCGCCGACCTGCGCCATCGCCTCCACGAGCACGACCGCGGGCACGATCGGATGTCCCGGGAAATGCCCGACGAAGAACCACTCGTTCATGGAGAAGTTCTTCACCCCCACCACGCGGTGGTCATCGAGTTCGAGGATCCTGTCGACGAAGAGGAACGGGTAGCGGTGCGGCAGCACCTTCTCGATGTCTCGGATGTCCCAGCTCGTCGTCTCCCTGTAGCGGATCTTGCCCCGCTTGATCCCGTCGACCAGGGCCCGAACGAACCGGACGTTCGACGCATGCCCCGATTTCGACGAGTAGATGTGACCCTTGATCGGCATCCCCAGAAGCGCGAGATCGCCCATGAGATCGAGGATCTTGTGGCGGACGAACTCGTCGGGGAATCTGAGATCGCCCCGGTTGAGGATGCCGTCGTCGTCCACGACGACGGAGTTCTCGAGGCTGCCGCCCTTGATGAGCCCCATCTTCTTGAGTCCGTCGATATCGCGCTTGAGCGCGTACGTCCTGGCCGGCGCGATCTCGCGCCGGAAGGTCTCCTCGGTGATCTTGAAGCTCGCGAACTGGGTGCCGATAGTCGGGTTGTCGTAGTCGATCGTGAAGCTGACCCGGAACGAGTCATCCGGAGAGGCCGCCAGGTAGACGTCGGAATCCTGCACGGCGACCGGTTCGAGGATCTCCAGATACTGGAGCGGCTCATCCTGGTCCTCGATGCCGGCCTCGGTGAGAATGTCGACGAACGGCTTGCAGCTGCCGTCCGTCGGCTCCGCCGGCTCATCGCGGTCGAGCTCGACGAAGACGTTGTCGACACCCACGCCGGAGAGCGCGGCGAGAACGTGCTCGACGGTGGAGATGTTGACGCCTCGCTTCGAGAGCATGGTCCGGCGCGTCGCGTCGTCCGACGTCACGGCGTTCCGGATCGACGCCTCCAGGGATGGCGTTCCCGGCAGGTCGACGCGCACGAAGACAACGCCCGTGTTCGCGGGCGCGGGCTTGAACGTGACCGTTGTCTCCTGCCCGGTGTGGATGCCGATACCCTTGTAGGAGCAGGGCCCGCGGAGCGTGCGCTGCTGGCTTCTCGCCATCAGTCCTCCTTCTCGAGATCATCCACTCGGCGCTCGAGCTCCTTGAGACGCCTGAACAGCGCGGGCAGGTTCTGGATGCCGGCGTAGAACCGCTTCGAAAGAGAGTGCTTCCTGGCCGGATACCCGGAGACCTGTTCGCCGGCCTCCACGTCGCGCATCACGCCGGCCTGCGCCGCGACGATGGCGCCGTCGGCGATCCGGAGGTGACCCGCGATACCTGCCTGGCCCGCGAGGACGACGCCGTCCCCGACGCGGGTGCTTCCCGATATGCCGACCTGAGCGACGACGATCGAACGCTCGCCGATCTCCACGTTGTGCGCGATCTGAACCAGGTTGTCGATCTTGGTGCCTCGTCCGATGCGCGTCGCGCCGATGGTGGCCCGATCGATGCAGGCGTTCGCGCCGATCTCCACGTCGTCCTCGATGATCACCGTTCCGACCTGGGGCACCTTCCGATGGCACGTGCCGTCCCACGCGAAGCCGAATCCGTCGCTGCCGATCACCGCCCCCGAATGGACGAACACGCGGTCACCGATCCTGACCCCGTGTTTGACGGTCGCACTCGGGAAGATGACGCAGTCCTCGCCGATGGTGCATCGCGAGCCGACGTAGGCTCCACCATGGACGACGCTTCTCGCCCCCACGGTCGCACCTTCGCTGATGACCGCGCAGGGTCCCACGGAGACGCCCTCCCCGAGCGACGCCGTACTCGCGATACGGGCGCTTGCATCGACTCCGGGCTCGATCGCCTCGACCTCCACCTCGAACAGAGAGAGTGCCGAGGCGAACGCGACGTACGCGTCGTCCGCGACGAGCAGCGCTCTGCCGGCCGCAAGCGGCGAGGACTCGTACTGCGATGGGACGATGACCGCGGAGGCGCGTGTTGAGCTCAGGTGCCGCTCGTAGCGGGGGTTGGCGAGGAACGACAGATCGCCCGGGCCGGCCTCGGTCAGTGACGCGACACCCCTGAGCAAGACCGTTCCATCACCGATGAGCTTCGCGCCGACAGCGCTCGCTATCTCAGACGCCGTGCGCGAGGACGTTCGCCCCATGCGCGTTCCTCCAGCCTCAGATGCGCCCGGGGGCTACTCCGTGGTCGTGTCGTTCAGCTTCTCGAGCACCTGCTCGGTCAGGTCCGACCCCGGTGCGGCATAGACGACCGTGCCTCCCGCCGCGTCGAAGATCATGTCGTACTCGCCGGCCTCGCCGATCTCCGTGAGGATGGCGTTGATCCGCTCGAACACGGGCTGCCAGAGTTCGGCCTCCCGTCGCGCGGCCAGACCTCCGGTACCCCAGACGTCGTTCAGGAAGGACTCATACTCGAGCTGCTTCTGCTGGACGGCCTGCTCCTTCTCTCGGACGGCCTCCGGGGAGAGCATCAGGCGCTGGCTGTCCAGCTCGCCGAGCATGCTCTGGATCTCCGCCTCGAGGTCCTGAGCCTGCGAACGCCAGTCATTGAGGCTCGCCTGCAGCTGGTTGTTGATCTCCCGCGCTCCGCTGTACTCGACCCGGATGCGCTCGGAGTGAATGAACCCTATCTCGGCAGCCTGGCACGCCATCGCGACGAGCAGGAACGATGCGACGGCGATGACGCGCAGTACGGTCAGACGTGTACTCACTGCAACCTCCCGGGGCGCAGGCCCCACTTCGATCGTCTAGTATTCCATGCCGAAGCGGTAGTGGACGCGCCACTCCCCTCCGAGTTCTTCATCGAATCCGTAACCAAGGTCGATCCCCATGTTGCCGAGCATGGGCACCTCGACGCGCACGCCCACGCCCGCCCCCCAGTAGAGATCGGTCGGGTGGGTGTCCGCCGCGCTCTCCCAGGTGTTTCCCGCGTCGACGAACCCGAGCACGTGGACCGGGATCGTGTCCGGCCCCTCGATGATCGGGAACTTGAGCTCGGCCGAGCCGATCAACACGGTCCGCCCGCCGTAGAGCTCGCTCTCCCCGGGCAGGATCTCACGGTCCTGGTAGCCGCGCAGCCCGTAGGGCCCGACGCCGCCCAGCTCGAAACGGGTGTCCGTCGGAACCGTGTTCGGATCGCCGTATCCGGTCACGAGACCTCCGCGTCCCCGGACCATGAAGGTCAGCCCGAGCGGAAGCGGCAGGAACTTGCGAACCTCGAGGATATAGCGCTGGTACTCGACATCGCCACGGAACGCGCCGCCGAAGAGGTCCGCGGTCGCCCTCGTGTAACTGCCGAGTCGCGGGTGGAATCTCCGGTCGGTCGTGCGCCTGACGAGCGTAACCGTCAGACCGCTCCGCCATTCCCACTCGTCGTCGGTCCTATCGTACGTGACGGTGTCGTAATCTACATCCCCCGTCGCCGTGTCCTCGATCGCCGTCGTCAACTCCCCGTACTCGTGGAGCTTGACCTGCTCGAGCGTGTACTGATTGTAGAGCATCGTGTAGCGCGAGCCGAACAGCGGCCAGCCGACGCGGATGTCGCCGCCGCGCCTCTCCCGATTGACGATGAAGTGTCGTGTCTGTCCCTCGTCCTCAGACCATATGTCGGAATCGGACGAGTCGGGGAAGACCTCCTGGTAGAAGTCGTCACCGAGAAGCGTGTAGGTCCGCTTGTCGTCGCGGTCGTAGAGGTCGAACCCGACCGAGAGCCTGCGGTCCATGAACCACGGCTCCGTGAACCCCAGGATGAGCTCGGTGTTCCGCTTGCCGAACTCCCACTTGAGGTTCAGATACTGCCCGTTTCCGAAGAGGTTGGCCTCCGCCAGCTCGAGGAAACCGGTGATGCCCCTCTCGCTCGTGTGCGAGACCCCGACCCCGGCGCGTCCGGTCTGCCGTTCCCGCACGGTGAAGACGAGATCGACGTCGTCCGGGCTCTCGCTGTCGGCGAACTGCACCATCGGGCCGTCGAAGAAACCGAGATTCGCGACCTTGCGCTGGCTCGAGATGACCTCGGAGGTCTGGTAGAGGTCACCGGGGTGGATGGAGAGCTCTCGACGGATGACCTTCTCCTTGGTGCGCGTGTTGCCGACGATGTGTATCCGACCGACGCGCGCCGGCTCGCTCTCGTCGACGTTGAAGACCAGCGCCAGCTCCCGCCCGGAGGAGACGATCTCCTGCTTGACGATCCGGGCATGGATGTAGCCACGCTCCCAGTACCAGGAGTAGGCATCGTCGATGGTCTCGTCGGCGAGTCCGGGCTCGTACGTATCACCCGGCTCGACCGCGGTCACCTCGGTCAACGCATCCGCGGCGAAGTCCGACACGCCGACCCACTGTACGTCGGTCACCGTGTAGAGCTCGCCGAGGTCCAGCTGGACGGTGATGGTGACCCGCTCCCCCTCGTCCTCATAGACGGTCTCGTAGCCTGGAGAGCTCGCATCGATGTAGCCCCTCGAGCGGACGTGCTCGAGAACCAGCTCGACGTCCGAGGCCAGAACCTCGCGGTCGAAGAAGGCGCTCGTGCGCCACCAGCGATCCTCCTCCGTCTCCATCAACGCCTTGAGTTCGTCCTCGTCGAAGGGACCGGCGCCCTCGAAGCCGATCCTCCGGACGAGCACGCGGGTTCCCTCCTCGATATCGAAGATGACCCGAACGTTGTTGCCGGAGCGGTCCTCGACGCGCGTTTCGACGACAGCGCCCGGAAATCCCTTGCTCTCGTAGAGAGCAAGGACGGCCACCTTCGAATCCTCCAGCCGCCCCTCGTCGAAGGGTACGCCGCGCTCGATACTGAGCCGCTCCTCGATATCATCATCGCTCAGCTCGTCGTTGCCGCGGATGTCCACCGACGAGACGCGTGGACGCTCCTCAACGACGACGATCAGACGAAGGTCGCCATCCGGCGTCTGCTCACCGAACACCTGGATGTCGGAGAAGTAGCCCAGATCGTGTAGACGACGAATGCCCTTGCGGATGCCCTCGGTCGTCGGGGCATCCCCCAGCCGCAGACCGAAACCCAGAAGGACTCTGTCGCGGCTCACCAGCTCATTGCCCTCGACGACGATCTCGGCGATCCGAGGTCCGTCGAAGGTCTCGACGGCCGCCGACGGCGCTTGCGCGTGCGCCACCGCCCCCCACAACAGGAGGGCGGAGAACACGGCCGAGCACACCAGACTGCGAATTCGCACTGCTGCACCTCCGTGGGGTATACCGACCCGGCATCGTAGCATACGGCCTGGGGGATGTAAACGAAAACTTGGACCCCCAAACCCTTTGAGAGCCAAGCAGTTATGGCTGTTCTGCGATGCCGTCTCGGGGTCAGAACCGGAATCGGTTCTCTATGGATATGCCCCGGTCCCACCCCTCCAGGACGGGGTCGTAGACGGCCTTCAGGGAGAGAGACGTATTGCGGGAGACCTCGTATTCAATGCCGAACTCGTGACGCGTCACGAGGCTCTGCTCACCGACGGAGATCTCGTATGCCTGGGCGATCCCCTCGTAGGAGAGCATCCAGTCATGGGCGATGTACTTCCCCAGTGTAAGCCGGGTGTCCGCGAGGAACGGCTGGTACTGGCCCGAACCCTCCTGAGCCTGCCACAGGTCGAGCTGGTAGAGGAAGTACTCCACGAAGTCGACGTTGATGCGCACCAGGTCGAGATGGAGGGTCCGCTTGATGCGGCCCTCGACCGGTGAGATGAGCGGACGCACGACGGCGACACCGACCTGAGAGGCGACGACCTCCAGGGCGCGGCGTCTCTCCAGTGTTGCCAGATCAGCGCCGTCGACCTCCTCGCGATCCGCCCCGTAGGTCAGGCGGGCCAGGGCGTCCTCGGCGGTCGCGTCATCGGGCGAGTCCGAGCGGAGCACGACGGTCGATTCGTCCCAGGGGGTGCCGGCGCCAGCCAGCGCCGCTCCGGCCTCCTCCTCGGCCACGACCGACAGTGTGATCTCGGTGCCGTCGTCGACGCGCGTCGTGCCCTCGATGTAGAAGCGGGGCGGTTCGCAGAATGACGGGAAATCGATGAAGGCGATCCTCACGTCGAAGTCGGCGTTGAGATACGTGACGGTCCCGCGCGACGAACTGGCCCGGCCCGCCACGCAGAACGTGTGGTCGGCGGGGACGCCGACGAAGTCAAGACTCGAATCTCTGTCGAGCTTCAGATTCGCGTCCGGCCGACGGTACCAGAGGTTGCGTCCGGCCTGGATCGTGATCGACCAGTCGGCCCGCGAGAGGAAGTCCCCGCTGAGCCCTCCCCCCGACGACAGGAAGGGGTAGGTGAATGACGTGTCCGCGAACCGAAGGGTACCCCAGAGCACGGGATGCTCGGATGGGCCGGCCACGAGAAGGGCCCCGACGTCACCCCGGCGGATGACGGTGGCCCGACCGGTCTCCCCCTCCTCCATCAGCCCGGGAACACGGACGGGAACGCCCTGCTCCCCGGTCGTCACGGCGAGCACGCCCAGATCCACACCCCGTACGACGAGCGGCTCCAGCAGTCGTCCCTCTACCAGCGCGCTCCGGCGGGACTCGATCGAGAGTTCCTCTCCGTCAGCGAGCGCGGTGAGCCTGCCCCGCGTAAGCTCCCCGTCGACGAGCGAGGCCTCGAGCGACAGCGACTCGAGTTCCTCGAGAACGCCGGGGATGCGAAGGGTCCCGTTGCGCACGTCCGCCTCGCCACGAACGAGCACGTACGACTCCCGGTCGCCGACGAGGTGGAACGTCATGCGCCCGTCGCTGCTCGCGTCCTCGAACCCATCGACCAGCGAGCCGACGAGCGCGAGAGGATCCTCATCCACCTCCACGGTGAGCTGCCCCTCGGCGGATCCCCCCGGCCTCGTCAGGGCCGCCAGCGGGGTGCGACCGGACGCCGTGACTCGATAGGAGCCGGCGCGGTCGAGCGACAGGCGGTCGAGCGACAGGTCGCCGGTCGCCCCGGTCACGCGCGCCGCGAACCGGTCGAACGGGATCCCCAGGAACACGCCCCTCTCGCCGTCGATCCGGCAGTCGAGGTTCGGGTTCTCGATCGTCCCGCCGATGCCCGCCACGAGTCCGAACTCCGTCCGGCCGTCTCCGCCCAGGAGCGGTCCGGGCACCGCCTCACCCCGGATCGTCAGCGCAAGCTCGCCCGCAAGATCGGCGCTGCCACTCGCCGTGAGGAAGCGTCTGTCAAGATACTCGGCCTCGGCTTCATCAACGCTCACGACCCCGCCGGCCAGCGAGACGACGGCGACCGCATCCAGGCCCCGGACGTCGCCGACCCCGGCGCCCGCGAGCTGCAGCTGCGCGCTCCCGGCGAGATCGCCGACCGGCCCGCTCACCGATCCCGACGCGAATGCCAGGCCGTCGAGCGACGGCGGCGCCTCGCGACCGAGCGCCAGGCGATACGCATCACCGATCGGCGCCTCCGAGAGCACCGCGCTGGCGCGGAGCGTGGGAGCCTCACCCAGGGTCAGGACGCCAGCAAGCTCCGCGTATCCCCCCGCCTCCAACCTGCTCAGGACAAGCTCTCTCGATGTGATGGCGAGATCCGCCGAGAAAGGCATCTCGACCCCGCGCGCGACGGCGTCGACCGAGTCCAGTCGCAATCGGAGTTCGCTGCCCGCGGGCTCAGGGCGGACGCGTCCCGTGACCTGAACCGTCGCGGTCGCGTCGAGCCCCCTCAGTCCGACGATGCCGTCGATGTCTACCTCCGGAAGCGTCCCGGAGACGTGGATCGGCCCGTCCATCCGAAACGGAACGAACCGTCCGGCTGGTCCGGCGATGAGCGAGTCCGCGGGAAGGTCCGAGAGAACGATGCAGCTCCGGACCGTCCATTCCGATCTCGCCCGAGATCTCATATCCCATGCCGCGGGAGTTAAGCGACACGTAGGCGCGTCCGTCCTCGACAAGGACTCCTCCGGCGCCGTCGCCCAGCGCGAGTTCACCGTAGCGCACGTCGCTGAAGTTCAACAGGAGCTCGCCGGAGTACGAATCGCCGTACCCCTCGAGCACGATGTCCGAGAGGGTCGCGTGCCCCGTCAGCGCGTCCGCCCATCCGAGCGCGGCCAGGCGGTCGAGCTCGATCGAGGTGATCGCGCCGCGCGCCTCGAGTTCCCGCGTGCCTGCCAGCGTGATCGTCCCGCTCGCTGTGAACTCGCCGCCGAGCACGTTCGCGTCCATCCGGTCGAACCGGACGACACCTCCACGGTACGCTCCCTCGGCCGTCATGCCTTCGAACTGCAACGGACTCAAGAGGAGTCGGTCCGAACGGACGTGGAAGGTCACGATCGGTTCCCGGAACGTGCCGTCCAGCTGGACCCCGGCCACGAGCCCGCCGCCGAGCTCCGGGATCGTTCCTCCGATCAGATCCGCGAGCCGTGAGGCATCGAGCCCTGCGACCGTCAGGGCGATCCCGCTCATCGTCCCTTCGGAGAGGGAGATGCGGCCGCCGCGCGCGTCGATGCGCGCGCCCCTCCAGCGACCCGAGATGGCCGACGGCCTGACCGTCCGCCCGTCGTACGAGAAGCCGCCCCGGATGCCCGAGACCGTGTCGCTCCCGGCGACGGCCACGTCCACGCCGTCCAGCTCGACGTCGAGGTCGAGCTCCGTTCCCGTCGAATCGCGCGTGAACGAGAAGTCGGCTGAGACGAAGCCGGCCAGCGGCCGCACACCTCCCCAAACCGGCGTCACGGCAGACGGCGAGAGGTCCGCGCGTTCGAGCGCGCCCGTGACGCTCAGGGTATCCCCCCGTACCGCGATCGTCGCTGTCAGATTGGTCGAATCACCGAGGACGGAGCCGTTCGCCCGCCCCGCCAACCGGTCCCGCGCGGTCCTCTCGAGGACCAGGTCGAGCCCCTCGATCTTTGTCCTCACGGAGTCCGCGCCCGCCAGGATGCTGACCCGCGCGCCGCTCACTCCCAGGTAGTCGGGCAGAACGGAGCCGAGCCTGTCGAGCGCAAGCGAAGCACGACGGGACCTCTCCCGGCGGCTCGCCTCGTCCGCGGCGGACCGACCGGCGCCGACTTTGAGCGTCACGTGCGGCTCCGTCAGAATGACGGTGCTCAGGCTCTGCGCCGGATCGAACCCGCCCGCGATGAGCTGCCGGTAGCTGATCGATGCGCTGCCGCCGGGCACCCGGATGGAGCTCCCGTCGTCGAACGTGAGGAGAACGTCCTGGAAGCGGACGGACGCGAGACCGAAGGAGAGCCCGCCGACCTCAATGTCGCCGTCGATGCGCGGAACGAGGCGAGCCATGAGAGCGCTTCGTACGGAGGGGCGCGTCGTCGCGACGCGCAGGAACACGAGCGACGCCGGGACGACGCCGAGAACGACAACGGCGAGGATGAGGACCCACCTGCGGTGTCGCATCGCTCCCTCTCTGCCTCAGCCGCTCGCCGGGACACGGAGATACGCCAAACCCGCCACGACCGCGGTCACCGATCGCACGGGTCTGGCGGCGGCTGCCGGCCGTCGCGCTCCCTGGAGTCGCGAAGCGACTCCCAAGCTGCTGCGGCGGCTAGGCCGCCGCAGCAGCCGTCTTCCGAGCCGTCTTGAACCCGAGTTCGTCTCCGCGGCGCTCGACGTGGATCGCCCCGCCCTTGTCGAACCGACCCTTGAGGATCTCCTCGGAGAGCGGGTCCTCCAGCAACCGCTGGATCGCCCGACGGACCGGACGCGCGCCGAACGCGGGATCGAACCCCTGCTCGATGAGCAGGTCCTTCGCCCCGGCGCTCACCTTGAGCGTGATGCCCGAATCGGTCAGGCGTTCCTCGACCTGGCGCAGGAGGATATCGATGATGAGCCGCATCTCGTCGACGCCGAGCGAGTGGAAAACGACCGTGGCGTCGACGCGGTTGAGGAACTCCGGATTGAAGACGCGCCTGAGCTCCTCCGTCACCTTCCCCTTCATCTGGACGTAGGCGCTCTCGGAGCCCTCGTGCTGCTGGAAGCCGATGCCGCCGCGCTTGGCGATGTCGCGCGCGCCGACGTTCGACGTCATGATGATGACCGAGTTCCTGAAGTCGACGACGCGGCCGAAGCTGTCGGTCAGCTGGCCGTCCTCGAGCACCTGAAGGAGGATGTTGAAGACGTCGGGATGCGCCTTCTCGATCTCGTCGAACAGCACGACGGAGTAGGGCCTCCTGCGGACCCGCTCGGTGAGCTGTCCGCCCTCCTCGTACCCGACGTATCCCGGAGGCGCGCCCATCAGACGCGACACGGCGAAGCGCTCCATGTACTCGGACATATCGAGCCGGACGAGCGCGTTCTCGTCCTCGAACATGAACTCCGCCAGCGCCCTCGCGAGCTCGGTCTTCCCCACGCCCGTCGGTCCGAGAAAGATGAAGGATCCGATCGGCCGTCGTGGGTCCCTGAGACCGGCGCGGTTCCGCCGAATGGCCTTCGAGACCTGTGTCAGCGCCTCCTCCTGCCCCACGACGCGGTTCCTGAGCTCGTCCTCCATCTGCAGGAGCTTCGCGGACTCCTCCTGGGCCATCTTCGTGACGGGGATCCCCGTCATGCCGGCCACGACCACAGCGACGTCGTCCTCCGTGACCCTGGCCTTCCGCTCCTGCTTGGAGCTTACAAGGTCCTTGCGAGCATGCTCGAGCCGCTCCTGCAGCTCGCGCTCTCGGTCCCTGAGCTCGGCCGCGCGCTCGAACTCCTGCGACTCGCTGGCCGTTCTCTTGTCACACGAGACGCCGTCGAGCTTCTCCTCCAGCTCCTTGATCTCGAGCGGGATAGCATTGATCTCGAGCCTGGCGCGAGCGCCCGCCTCGTCGATCACGTCGATCGCCTTGTCGGGCAGGAAGCGGTCGGAGATGTACCGGTCGGCGAGCTTGGCGGCCGCCACGAGCGCGTCGTCGGTGATCTCGGCGCGGTGGTGCTCCTCGTACCGGCATCTGAGCCCGCGGAGGATCTCGACCGTCTGCTCCACCGTCGGCGCGTCCACGATGATCGGCTGGAATCTGCGCTCCAGGGCGCCGTCCTTCTCGATGTGCTTGCGGTACTCATCGAGCGTCGTGGCGCCGATGCACTGGAGCTCGCCTCGCGCCAGCGCGGGCTTGAGCATGTTGGCGGCGTCGATGGCGCCCTCCGCGCCGCCGGCGCCGACGATCGTGTGCAGCTCGTCGATGAAGATGATGACGTTCTCGCACTCGCGGATCTCTGCGATGAGGGTCTTCAGGCGCTCCTCGAACTGGCCGCGGTACTTCGTCCCCGCGACCGTCGACGAGAGGTCCAGCATGACGAGCCGCTTGTCCTTGAGTGTCGCCGGCACCTCGTTGGCGATGATCCGCTGCGCGAGTCCCTCGACGACGGCCGTCTTTCCGACGCCCGGTTCGCCGATGAGCACCGGGTTGTTCTTCTTCCTCCTGGAGAGGACCTGCAGCACGCGCTCGATCTCGTGCTGGCGTCCGATCACGGGATCGAGCGTTCCCTGGCGCGCGAGCTTCGTCAGGTCCCTGCCGTACTGGTCGAGCGTGGGCGTCTCCGTCTCCACCGTCTCGGGCGCAGTCTCGGTCATGGCCTCGGCCCCGCCGCCGCCGCCGAGAACGCGCATCACGGTCTCCCGAGCCGTTCTCAGATCGACATCGAGGTCTCTGAGCGCCTTCGCCGCCACACCCTCCCCTTCCCGGATCAACGCCAGGAGCAGATGCTCGGTCCCGATGTACTGATGATGGAGGATCCTCGCCTCCTCGCGCGCGAGCTCGAGCACGGTCTTCGCCCGCGGCGTCCACTGCGTCTCCTTCATCGACGCGCTGTAGCTTCCGCGGGCGACGTACGCCTCGACGTGCTCGCGGATCGAGTCGAGATCGATGGCCAGCTCGCGGAGCACCGTCGCGGCGACCCCCTCGCCCTCGCGCACGATGCCGAGCAGCAGATGCTCGGTCCCGAGATAGTCGTGGTGCAGGCGAGCGGCCTCCTCCCTCGCGAAGTAGAGCACGCGCCGCACCCTCGGCGTGAAGTCCCTCTGTCTGTGCATGGTATCCTCCGCATTCTCTCTCAGGAGGTTCGCCGGCGCACCCTCAGCGCGTCGACTTCTGCGTCCGGTCGTGTCCCGTGAGCTCCCGTCGAACGAGGTCCGCTCGCATACGGCACTGCTCCTCCCGATCCGGGCCCTCGCCGTGGAAGCACATCAGATGTCCCGGCTGTGTCAGGACCAGAAGACGGTTGAGCGTTCCGAGGTCCACACTCCCTACGATGCCGAGCGCCACGCCAAGTCTCAGCGAGGAGCAGAGCGACATGAACTCCTCGGTAGAGAGCATGCGGGCGCTGGTCAGGATACCATGGGCGCGCCAGACCTCATCCTCGAGCCTGAGCCCCGCCCTTGCCGCCAGATCCTCGCGCGCGGCAAGCTCGAGTTCGACGATCCTGCTCCCTATCCGTTCGACGGTGTAGGCGATGTCCTCTTCAGACTGCCCGAGCGTTGTCTGGTTCGAGACCTGGAAGAAGCCGCCCAGAGCCGCGCTCCGCTCTCCGTAGAAACCCCGGACCGACAGGCCAAGCTTCGAGATGCCCCCGAGGACCTGCGCAACTTCACCCCGTCTGGCAAGACCCACGAGATGAAGGAGCACCGAGACACGGACCCCCGTCCCGACGTTCGTCGGACAGGCCGTCAGGTAGCCCCACTCTCTGGAGAAGGCGTACTGCAAATTCCGCTCCATTTCGGCGTCGACGCGGGACACGAGACGCCAGGCATCGAGCGGCATGAGCCCGCTGCGAATGCTCTGGAGGCGGAGAT
This sequence comes from uncultured bacterium, assembly GCA_964487295.1. Lineage (GTDB taxonomy): Bacteria > Joyebacterota > Joyebacteria > Joyebacterales > Joyebacteraceae > JAPEKQ01. The sequence continues at coordinate 60,873 of CAZAQL010000002.1, forward strand.
GATCCTCCTCGTTGATCATGGCGCCGACGACCTCGCGTTCGCCGGCGAGCACCGCGCGCCCCTGGGGAATTCGCGCGAAGCCGGGGCTCGCCAGATGCCGCTCGACGAGGACCTTCCTCAGCGGGGCGCCCGCGTCCTCCATCCGAACGGACACTGCGTTCGCAAGGTAGTTGCTTCGTGCAGCCGCGGCGAGCAGTCTCTCGCGAACGCTCTCGAGCTCGTCCGGTCGGGCGCGCGAGGGGAACGCCCCGTCCGCGAGGTTGCGGGCGAGCCTGGCCCGCGTCGAGAGGACCACATCCGCGCGCGGTCCCGTCGCGTCCAGCCAGTCGCGGACAACGCCGTACAGCCGTTCAGCCTGCCGCGAGTTGGTCTGATAGAAGCTCTTGGGGTGGATCGCGAACTGCAGGTGGCCGCACCGCTCGGTGATGACCTGGTCGCCCGCGGCCGGGTAGGCGGGATGGGGGCCAATGTCATCGTTCCTGCTGGTGTTGATGACGTACCATGCGGAGGTAATCCCGGGGACTCGCTGCATGAGCGCGCCCAGGAACCGGCCCGCGACGTCCGGCCGATCCTCGCCCAGCACCAGGATCACCATGACGCCGCCCAGCGTGCTGGTGCGCACGATGATGCTTCGCAGCAGTCCCGTGTGGAGGGCGGGGTCGTGGAACGAGTAGTCGTTCTCCAGGGCGATGGCGCGCGCTTCCGTCCTGATGGCGTTCGAGGGATCCGCCTGCAGGTAGCAGTGCTCTATGTCCAGGACCCGGTCGAACCGCCCCTTCACGTGGAAACCCAACGCGCGTCGGTCGGTGATCTCGGCCCCCGAGTCAACCTCGGCCTGCGTGATCCAGCGCACCGGCGCAAATGAGAATTCCAGCTTGTTGCGGTAGTAGGTATCCGACTCGCAGCCCAGGATGGGCAGCGGAGCCGGTTCGTGGATGCCGCCGATCCGCCGCAGCACGTCGGCCACGAACTGCTCCTTGTACCGGAGCTGGGCGGGGTAGGGCAGGTACTGCCAGGTGCATCCGCCGCAGTCGGTGAAGTGGGAGCAGAATGGTTCCTGCCGCTCCGGCGAGGTGGCATGCCAGCGGTCCACCCGGGCAAACGCGTGGTCGCGCCGCTTGCGGGTGATGGTCACATCCACCACCTCTCCGGGGAGGACCCCATCCACGAAGACCACCCGGCCCTCCGGTCTGATGATGCCGTGTCCCTGGTACTCGATGGATTCCACCGTCTGGTTCTGGTAACTGCGCTGTTTTGCCACG
>CAZAQL010000003.1:0-3945 GCA_964487295.1 uncultured bacterium
GCTGGCCGGTCTCGACGATGCTCCGGGGGCGTTGGGTCGTAAGGAACCGCGAGCTCGTGGGTTCCCACGAGCTCGGGTCGTTCGTGCATCGGAAGCATGTCTGTCAGCGCCCTGGCCACCGGGCGACCGAGGAGTAGCCCGTGAGCGTGCAACACGTCGCTACGGCACGATCTGTTTCATTCTGTACCCGGTTCCGTAGGTGTGCACTCTGAGCATCCCCTCGTCATCTACCGCAACACCCCACCTGAGATCCGCCACAGGCAACGCGATGACCACGTCTCCGTCATCCGGGTTGACCGCGAACAGCGAGTCTACGTCGGCGACCGACACCCAGAGGAAGAGTCCGTCGTGGTCGATGCCCTGAACGCGGTAGGTGCCGCGCGGAGGATCGATCGTATCGACGAGCACACCGTCGGTCGTGTACTTGTTGATGCTCCCAGGTGTTCGCTCCTCATCGGGGCATATCCCCTCGTACAGGTACTCGCCGTCCCAGGCAACCCCGCCTGGCGAGTGGCTGTACTGAATCGGGAACGACTTGATCGTGTCCCCCGTGACCGGATCGACCTCGAACATCCTCATTGCCCCACTGAGGAAGTCCGACACCCAGAGGCTGGTCCCGTCCCACGCAACGCCGCACGGCCACAGGCTCGGCGCCGGCAGCGTATCGACGATGGCGCCTGTCGTCGGATCCGTCTTGTAGATGGCCGCCGGCGTGCTCCATTGAGGACGCCAGATCCATCCGTCGCCCCAGCCGATGGACCTCGAGGAGGTTCCCTCGACCAGGACATCCGACACGATGTGGCCGTGCCGCTTATCGAGCACGAACTGGGCCTCGTCCTGATCTGTCTCGTCTCCGTCGCGGACCTCCACAACGACCGTGATCGTGTCGCCGTCGGAGAAGCGGGCCTCGAACGACACCTCCGGGCTCCACGAAGAGTCCCATGTCCCGTCGCCATCGAAGTCCCAGCGGCACTCGAGCGCACGTGAGCGGCTCGTGCTGCCACTTGCGTCGAAGAGGATGTCTGTGATGATCGTGCCCTTCGTCGGTGTCAGAACGAGGTCGGCTTCGACGACCGTGTCCGTGCCTGAGGGCGAGGACGAACTGCAGCCGGTAAGGGTGGGAACGCACACCGCAGCGAGTGCGCAACACACGAGTGCAACGGGCATCGAACGCTTCATGCCTCCTCCTCTTCGCGCTCTTCGATCACATCATGGATCGCTCGGGATCATCCTTCATGTGCGAACGGCGCAGGAGTCGCGTTGACACCTGCGCCGCGCACAGTGTTCCAGAACACCGCTACTTGAGCAAGACCGCTTTGACGCTCTCTTCGCCGAGCTCCGTCGTCAGCCTGACGAAGTAGACGCCCGTGGCGACCCGCCGGCCGGCGGTGTCGCGACCGTCCCAGGCGACCTCGTGGCCGCCCGGCTCACGCGCGCCCTGCTCGAGCACCGAGACGCGGCGACCGGACACGTCGTACACGGCGAGCTCGATGTCGGAGGCCGCAGGAAGATGATATGTCAGCGTAGTCCTCGGATTGAAGGGATTCGGGTAGCATGAGAGATCGAGACCGGTCAGGCTACCGTCGACCACGCCCGTGCCGCTGGAGGTCATCTGGGGCTGGACGGCGATGACGTTCGCGTTCGTCCCCCCGACGAGCTCGAACGAGTCCTTGAGCGAATTGTCGGAGAGCTGGATGACGTAGACCTTCGTGACCGAGTTCAGGAGAACGCCGCCCGTGACGAACGCGTAGCCCTCCGCATCCAGGATGTCGACGTCACGGGGATCGGCGTACGTCTCGAGCGGAATGACCGTGGTCGACCAGTCGCTCGTGTCGATGATGTGGACGCTCGAGTCGTCCTCGCACGCCACGACGAGCTTGGCTCCGTCGGCGGTCACGTCGATGCCCCAGGGATCGTCGCCGACGGGAACGGTCGTGTGGACGGTGAGAGTCGACTGGTCCACGACGTGGACGACATCGAGTCCGCGGTCGGTGACATAGACGTACTGGCCGTCAGGGTCCACGACGAGCTGCCAGAGGCTGGTGCCGATGTCGACCGAGTTCTTGATCGACGCGCCGTCCGAGGCGAGCTCCCAGAGCGTGTCGCCGTACCAGTCGGCCGCGTAGATGTACGTGCTCGTCGGGTCGAGCGCGAGCTGGCCGGGGCTGTTGTACGTGCTCCCGGATCCGCCGGCGACGAGGAGGCTGTCGACCACAGCGTACGTGTCGGTGTCGATGATGGCGACGTAGTCCTCGTCGCGACTCGAAACGAGCGCGCGCTCGCCGTCGTCCGTGAAAGCGACGGAGTTCGGGTACTCCCAGACCCCGATACGGTGGGTGATCGTCTGCGTGTTCACATCGATGACGATGACACCGTCGCCGCTGGCGCCGCAGAGCCAGACCTCGGAGCCGTCGGGGCGCATCGTGCAGTCGTAGGGGTAGTCGGCCTCGGGAAGGAGGCTGATGGCGCTACCGACCATGGCGTAGGTCGCGAGATCGAACGGGACGGCGCTGTCCGACGTCGAGCAGGCGACGAAACCGACGTCCGCCGACGCGGACGCTGTCGTCGTGAGAACGAGAAGGAGACACAGGAAAGCTCGTGCTGTCTTCATGACTGCTCCTCCGTCTGGTGGGTCCGTGTGCGTGAGGCGACCGGCGGCCTGGCGGGGGTGGCGTCGGGGCGCCGGAAGCCGTGAGCGTGAACTGAAGACATCTCATGATAGCAGGCGGCGTGAGCGGTGTCATCAGCCCGTTCACCTCCTGCGCCCGGCAGGGTGGTGTGCGGCGGCCCCGGACCCGAATCCCGTTGACACACGCACGGGCGCGGCGTAGCATGGAAAGCTCCGGAAGTTCCCAATCTAAGGGCATTTTCCGGGGTTCTAGACAAGATATCGGTCGCGGTGCGGAGGGCTCCGCGCGGTTGGTGTGGTACGCCCGGAGGGCGCATGTCGGTCGTTTCAAGACTGCTTGTGAGCGGCGGAACGGTGTACACGGGTGGCGCGGACGGACGCGTCATCTCCGACGGGGCCGTGCTCATCGAGGAGAACCGGATCGCGTCCATCGGTCGGTCCGGCGAGATCGAGGGGGCGCTGGGAAGCGGCGAGGGGCTGGAGCGGCTCGACGCTCGCGGAGGGCTCGTGATGCCCGGCCTCATCAACGCGCACACGCACCTCTACAGCGAGCTCGCCCGGGGTCTCACGGCCGACCTCAAACCCTCGTGCTGTTTCGTCGACATCCTCGAGAACCTCTGGTGGCGCCTCGACCGCGCGCTCACGAACGAGCACACGTGGTACTCGGCGGCGGCCGGAGCGCTCGACCTCGTCGCGAGCGGCACGACGACGATCATCGACCACCACGCCAGCCAGGTGCACGTCGAGGGGAGCCTCGACAACATCGCGGAGGCGCTGACGGACATCGGTCTTCGGGCCAATCTCTGTTTCGAGGTCACCGATCGGGACGGGCCTCGGAAGCGCGACGAGGGTCTCGCCGAGAACGAGGCTTTCGGTCGGCGCGTGGCGGCCGAGCGAGCCGAGGGCGTGGGTGAGAGACTTCTGAGCGCGAGCGTCGGGCTCCACGCGAGTTTCACGCTCGACGACGTGACGCTGGACCGCGCCGCTGCTCTTGCCCGTGAGCTGGGCGTCGGCTGCCACATCCACGCGGCCGAGGACAGGGCCGACGTCGACGACAGCCTCGAGCGTTGCGGGAAGCGCGTGGTCGAGCGACTCGGCGACCACGGGATCCTCGGGGACCGGAGCGTCGCGGTTCACGGCATCCATCTGAGCGACGCGGAGTTCGAGCTGCTTCGCGATACGAGCACGATCGTCGTGCACAACCCGCAGTCCAACATGAACAACGCCGTCGGCCGCTCGAACGTGCTCAGGATGCTCGACGAGGGCATCCTCGTGGGCCTCGGCCTGATGCTCATGGTGCGGCTCATGGCCGACCG
>CAZAQL010000003.1:3955-51805 GCA_964487295.1 uncultured bacterium
TGGGCCTCGGGACGGACGGCTTCACGGCCAGCATGTTCGACGAGATGAAGGTCGCGAATCTCATCCACCGTCACGACGCGGGGGACCCGCGGGTCGGGCACGACGTCGCGATGAACCTCTGCATGGCGAACAACCCGAGCATCGCGACGCGCCTCGTGGGCGACCGGGTCGGCGTGCTGGAGCCGGGCGCGCTTGCCGATCTCATCGTCCTGGACTACGACCCGCCGACGCCGCTGGTGACCGGGAACTTCGGCGGCCATCTGATCTTCGGGCTGTCGGGCGGCATGGTGACGACCACGGTCGTCAACGGCGAGGTTCTCTATAGGGACCGCGAGTTCGTGACCGTGGACGCCGCGGCGACTCGCGCAAGGGCGCGCGAGCTCGCGGCCGACCTCTGGGAGAGAATGTAGCGATGCGGGGAGCCGCTGTCACCGGTCTTCAGTGCGCGAAGTGCGGGGCTGTCCATGCCCCGGATGATGCGCGGTACACGTGTCCGGATTGCGGACCCGAGGGCATCCTGGACGTCCTGTACGACTACGACGACGTCGCCGAGCGCGTGAGTCGTGCCGCCCTCGAGAGCACGAAGGAGAACTCCCTCTGGCGGTATGTTGGGCTGCTTCCCGTGGAGTCGTTGGATTCCGCGCCGCGACCGCGAACCGGCTGGACGCCGCTCTATCACCTGCCGGGTCACCTCGGTCTGAACGGCCTCCACGTGAAGGACGACAGCGGGAACCCGACCGCGTCGCTGAAGGACCGGGCCACTTCGGTGGCGCTCGCGCGGGCGCGCGAAGAAGGCGTCGACGCGGTGGCGGCGGCCTCGACGGGCAACGCCGGATGCTCGCTCGCCGGGTTCGCCGCGGCCGAGGGCGTGCCGTGCTACATCTTCGTGCCGAGGACGGCGCCGCGGCCGAAGGTGGCGCAGCTTCTGGTCTACGGCGCGACCGTGTTCGCCGTCGACGGCAGCTACGACGACGCGTTCGACCTGGCCATGCGGGCGATCGAGGAGTTCGGCTGGTACAACAGGTGCTGCGCCGTCAACCCGTACCTCGTCGAGGGGAAGAAGACGGTGGCGTTCGAGGTCGCCGAGCAACTCGGCTTTCGCGCGCCAGACCGCGTGTTCGTGCCGGTCGGGGACGGTTGCATCATGAGCGGGACGTACAAGGGCTTCGCGGAGTTTGCGAGGCTCGGGCTCATCGATCACGTGCCCAGGCTCGTCGGTGTGCAGGCCGAGGGCGCGTGTCCCGTGAGGGACGCGTTCGAGTGCGGGGAGGACGTTGTCCCCTGCGATGCCTGCACCATCGCCGACAGCATCGCCGTCGGTCACCCGCGCAACTGGCGCAAGGCCGTCAAGGGCGTCGGCGCGAGTGGCGGCGGCATGATGACCGTGACCGACGACGAGATCACGGAGGCCATCGCATCGCTCGCGCGAAGCACCGGCATCTTCGGCGAGCCCGCAGGCGTGACCGCCTACGCCGGTCTCGTGAAGGCCGTCGCCGAGGGCGCTGTCGATCCGGACGAGACAGTCGTCGTGCTCATGACCGGAAGCGGCCTCAAGGACACCGAGAGCGCGATGCGCTCCGTCGGAGAGCCGGTCGCGGTGGGATGCTCGCTTGATGACGTGAAGCGGGAGCTCGAAAGGTGCGCGTGACGCTCACGGTCAACGGAGCTATTCGGAGCGCTGAGGTCGACGCGGCCGCGCCGCTCGTCGAGCTTCTTCGTGAGGGTCTCGGACTGACCGGGACGAAGGTCGGGTGCGGGAACGGGGAGTGCGGAGCCTGCACGGTGCTCCTCGACGGCAAGCCCGTGAACTCCTGTCTCGTCTTCGCGGCGCAGTGCGAGGGCCGCGAGGTCGTGACCATCGAGGCTCTCGAACGGAGCGGCGAGCTCGGCGAGCTTCAGGAGGCGTTCGCGGAGACGGGTGCCGTGCAGTGCGGGTTCTGCACGCCGGGCATGATCATGTCCGGGAAGGCGCTTCTCATGCGGAACCCCCGCCCGACGCGCGACGAGATCGCGGAGGCCGTCTCCGGGAATCTGTGCCGCTGCACCGGGTACGTGAAGATCATCGACGCGGTCGAACTGGCGGCAGGGCGCTCACACGGCGACGAACAGAGCGAGTAACAGAAGGAGGGCGACGAGACATGGAGTATGCGCAGAAGGATAACCTCATCTTCGTCCGTCTCTATCAGGGTGAGGACCTGTTCGAGCAGCTCACCGCGGTCTGCACGGCATGCGACGTGAGGACGGGTATCGTGATCTCCGGGATCGGCATGCTCAAGCAGTCGGAGCTCAAGTTCTACAAACGACAGGGCGAGTACTCCGAGGTGCTCTTCCCGGAGCCGCTCGAACTCGTGTCCCTGACGGGCAACATCGTCTTCCAGGAGGGAGAGCACCAGTTCCACCTGCACGCCGTGCTCGCGAAGCCGGACAAGTCCGCGGTCGCTGGACATCTTGGCAAGGCGAAGGTGAACGTCACGAACGAGATCGTCATCATGAAGTCGGACATCGACGCGCGCCGTGAGCTCGATCCGGCGACGGGCCTCATGGCCCTTCGGCTGAGCTAGGAGGGTCTGATGAGTCCGACACCCGTGGAACTGAAAGAGGTGGCGACGGTCCTCAGGCGCGACATCCTGACGATGCTGCTCGAAGCGGGATCGGGGCATCCGGGAGGCTCGCTCTCGTGCGCCGACATCCTGGCCGTGCTCTACTGGGACGTCATGAGGATCAACCCCGAACGTCCGACGTGGCAGGAGCGCGACCGGTTCGTCCTCTCGAAGGCTCACGCAGCGCCCGCGCTCTACGCGGCGCTCGCGCGAAGAGGCTACTTCGATGTCCGCGAGCTGCTGACCTTCCGGAAGCTCAAGTCGAAGCTCCAGGGGTTTCCCGACATGCAGAAGACCGTCGGAATCGACGCGTCCGTCGGGTCTCCCGGGCAGGGGCTGTCCATCGCCAACGGCCTCGCGCTCGCGGCGAGGCGCGATCAGAAGAACCACCGGATCTTCTGCCTGATGGGCGACGGCGAGGCGCAGGAGGGACAGACGTGGGAGGCCGCGATGACGGCGGCGCATCACGGCATCGACAACGTCTGCGCCATCATCGACCGCAATCACATGATGGGCGACGGGAACACCGAGGACATCGCGTCGCTCAAGCCGTTGGGCGAGAAGTGGAAGACCTTCAACTGGCACGTGATCGCAGCCGACGGCCACGACGTTGAGGCCCTCTCGGCCGCGTTCGGCGAGGCGGCCACCGTCAAGGGCAAGCCGAGCGTCGTGATTGCGAAGACGATCAAGGGCAAGGGCGTGCCGTTCATGGAGAACCGTCCGGAGTGGCACGACCGCAGGCTGACCGAGGAGCTCTACGAGGAAGCCATGCGGGCGCTCTCCTAGTCGGAAGTGGCCGGAAGAGACGCGCTCGCCGCAACCACCGAGGAATACGACATGGCAGAGATGGGACTGGTCGATGTGCATCACAGCGCCGTTGAGCTCGAGGCGACGAACCGCGGTTACGAGCGCGGTCTGATCGAGCTGGCGGAGCGCGGTGTGGACATCATCGTGATGGACGCCGACCTCGCAGGATCGAGCGGCACCGGCGAGTTCCGGAAACGCTTTCCTGACCGCTTCATGGACATCGGGCTCTGCGAGCAGGACATGCTCGGCACCGCCGCCGGACTCGCGCTCGCCGGGAAGTGCATCTACGTGACGACCCACGGGATGCTCGCGGCCGGGAAGGCCTGGGACATCATCCGATCGACGATCTGCTACGGGTCGCTGAACGTCAACATATGCGGAGCCGATGCCGGGCTCTCCGCGGGAGGCGCCGGGGGGTCCCGGCAGTCTCTCGAAGATGTGGCCGTCATGCGGACGCTGCCGGGGATGACCGTCGTCGTCCCGGCGGACTCCGTGGAGGCCAAGAAGGCGACGATCGCGGCGTCGCGCATACCGGGACCCGTCTACCTCAGGTTCGCGGCGGCGAGGGTCCCGATCATCACGACCGACATGACGCCGTTTGCGGTCGGCAAGGCAGAGGTCTACCGGCAGGGCGACGACGTCTCGATCCTGGCGTGCGGCGTGGTCGTCTACGAGGCGATGAAGGCGTCCCGGATGCTCGAGGACAGCGGGATCGGAGCGCGCGTCATCAACTGCCACACGATCAAGCCGCTCGATCGCGCCATCATCAGTCGCGCGTCCGTCGAGACGGGCGCCCTGGTCACCGTCGAGGAGGGGGCGTCGATCGGCGGTCTCGGAGGCGCCTGCGCGGAGGCGCTGGCACAGACGGGCCGGGCGACGCCGCTTCGCATCGTCGCCATCGACGATCGATTCGGCGAGTCCGGAGAGCACGAGGAGCTTCTCAACACGTTCGGTCTCACGGCCCGGGGGATCGCCTCGGCCGTGAGGGAAGTCATAGCGCGCAAGCAGACGAAGCAGTCCTGAAGACCGCGGTTGCAGTACCCGACACCGGAAGGAGACACCGATGTTCAAGTTCGCAGAGAGGATGAGCAGGCTCGGCACCGAGACCGCCTTCGAGGTCCTCGCGAAGGCGCGCGCCCTCGAGGCGCAGGGCAAGGAGATCGTCCACCTCGAGATCGGCCAGCCCGACTTCGATACGCCGGACAACATCCGGAAGGCCGCGGTCGACTCGATCTGGGCCGGAGAGACCGGTTACGGTCCCTCGGCCGGCATGATGAAGACTCGCGAGGCCGTGTGCCGCTACCTCAAGAAGGACCGGGGGCTCTCGTACACGCCCGACCAGATCGTCATCGCCCCGGGCGGCAAGCCGATCATCTTCTATCCGATCCTCGCCCTCGTCGACCACGGGGACGAGGTCATCTATCCGAACCCGGGCTATCCGATCTACGAGTCCGCGATCAACTTCGCCGGCGGCAAGGCCGTCCCGCTCAAGTACTCCGAGGAGCGCGACTTCCGGTTCGACATCGCCGAGCTCGAGTCGAAGATCAACAAGAACACGAAGATGCTCATCGTCAACTCGCCGCAGAACCCGACCGGCGGCGTGCTCGAAGACAGCGACCTCAAGCGGATTGCCGAACTCGCGGTCGAGAACGACGTGGTCGTTCTCTCCGATGAGGTCTACAGCAAGATCGTCTACGAGGGCGAGCACCGGACCATCGCGAGCTACCCGGGCATGCAGGACCGCACGATCCTCATGGACGCTCACTCCAAGACCTACTCGATGACCGGATGGCGCCTGGGCTACGCAGCGATGCCCAGGGAGATCGCCGAGAAGTTCACGAAGCTCAACACGAACACGTACTCGCACGCGACGACCTTCGTCCAGTCGGCCGGCATCGAGGCGCTCGAGGGTCCGCAGGACGAGGTCGAGAAGATGGTCAAGATCTTCAAGGAGCGCCGTGACGCGATCGTCGACGGCATGAACTCGATCAACGGCTTCAGCTGCCTCAAGCCCAAGGGCGCGTTCTACGTGTTCCCGAACATCACGAAGACCGGGATGGACTCGCAGACGCTGGCCGACAAGGTTCTGAACGACGCCGGTGTGGCGTGCCTCTCGGGCACGTGCTTCGGCGCGATGGGCGAGGGCTATCTCAGGTTCAGCTACGCCAACTCGCTCGAGAACATCGAGAAGGGCGTCGAGCGTATCCGCAAACTGATGGGTTAAGAGGCGAGGATGACGCACCGCGGGGACCGCGGCGCGCCGGAAGCTGGACGGAAGGGGAACTATGGTTTCCGCAGTGGTACTGGCGGCAGGGCAGTCCCGGAGGATGGGCAGGAAGAAGGAACTCCTGGCCGTCGAGGGAACACCCATGGTCCGGCTGGTCGTCGAGAAGCTGCTCGGCTCGAGCAGGGTCGACGAGGTCATCGTCGTTCTGGGCGAGGATGCGGACAGCGTCGGGGCGGCTCTTGCCGGCGTCATCGATGAACGCATCGAGCTCGTCGGCAACAGACGATTCGCGGAGGGGATGGGAACGTCGCTCGCGCAGGGCGTGAGCGCGTGCTCGTGGGGCACCGACGCGATCCTGATCGCGCACGCAGACTCCCCGTTCTTCCGGACCGAGGACGTCGACCGGCTCATCGACGCGCACCTGCGCGGCGCCGTGATCGCGGCGCCGACGAACGGGGGACGACGCGGACACCCGGTGCTCATGGACGGGACGTTCCGTGACGAGCTGGAGGACCTCAGCGGAGACGCCGGAGCGCGTGACATTCTCGAGCGCGAGGCCGACCGCATCGTCGAGATCGAGCTCGATCACGAGGGCTTCCTCGTCGACATCGATACACCCGATGACTACGAGGCCGTGAAGGACGGTATCGCCGGGTAGGACGGACGACCGGCGACGCGGAGCACAACCCCGCGCGGGCAAGGGCGATCGGCCGGGCGCGCGCGGGGGTTTGCCGCTTGGACGGGCGTACGCCCTTGTCTCGCGCCACACGAAGCAGACGAGAGCACCGCCGTCGGCGTCAGGCCTTACGGCTCATGGAGGTTTGCAAGCACCGTGGCGCTCAAACTGGCCGACATCTACGAGGAGATCACGCGCATGCACCGCGACGGCGTGCCCGGTGTCGTGGCCACCGTCGTGCGCGCGGAGGGCTCCACGCCGCGAGGCGCCGGCGCGCGGATGATCGTCTACGCCGACGGTCGGACGCTCGGCTCGGTCGGGGGCGGCGCTGTCGAGAGCAGGGTCATCGAGGAGTCGCTCGGGTTGATCGCCGTGTCGGCAGAACAGACCGTCGAGGAGGATGCTCCTCGCGTTGCCACAGAGGAGTGTCGGGTCGTGACCTACGACCTGGGTGGCGACGACGGGATGACGTGCGGAGGGAAGCTCGAGGTGTTTCTCGAATCGATCGCCGGCGCGCCTGCTGTGACCGTCATCGGGGGCGGCCACGTCGGCCACGCGGTGGCGAGGGTCGCCCGTCAATCCGGGTTCCGTGTCACGGTCGTCGACGACCGCGAGGACATGGTGAGCGCGGAGCGCTTCCCGTTCGCCGACGAGCGCCTTGCCGGCGGCGTCGAGCTGCTGGACGACCCGCTTCGCATCGGGACCGAGTCGATGGTGGTCATCGTCACCCGCGGTCACGTCTACGACAAGGATTGGGTTCGCGCGCTCGTCGCCAGGAGCCCGCGCTACATGGGCATGATCGGGAGCGAGGAGAAGGTCGAGCGGGCCTTCGCGGACCTTGAGGCCGAGGGCGTTTCCCGGGAGGATCTCGCGCGCATCCACGCGCCGATCGGGCTGGACATCGGCGCAGAGACTCCCGACGAGATCGCGGTGAGCGTCGTCGCGGAGATCATCGCGGTCCGTCACGGTATTCGCGATACGGCCATGCTCCGCGACAAGTCCGGATTCAAGAACAGGAACCGGCCGGGGCGCTCGTGAACGGCCGGCATGCACTCGTGATCGTGCGTGGCGGCGGCGATCTCGGAAGCGGGGTCACGGCGAGACTGATGAGGTCCGGCTATCTCGTCGTGGTTCTTGAGACGGAGGCCCCCGCGGTCGTGAGGAGGACGGTCGCGTTCGCGCAGGCCGTCTTCTCGGGGCGGGTCCGGGTGGAGGATCTCACCGGGCTGCTGGTGGAGCGTCGTGACGCGGCAGCGTGGGTCACGACCCACGAGGCCGCGGACGGGAAGGACGCGACAAGGACGGTTCCGGTCGTCGTTGATCCCGAGGGGACGCTGCTCGAAACGCTGCGCGCGGACGCCGTCGTCGATGCCAGGATGGCGAAGCGAAACCTGGGCACCCGCCGGGAGGATGCCGCCGTCACGATCGCGATCGGACCGGGGTTCGAGGCGGGCGTCGACTGCGACGCCGTCGTCGAGACGAACCGCGGGCACTCGCTGGGCCGTGTCCTCTGGAGCGGGACCGCCGAACGGGATACCGGCGTGCCCGCGCCGGTTCTCGGTATTGCGAAGGACCGGCTCGTGCGCGCGCCCGGAGCGGGCGTGTTCGAGTCGAGCGCGAGCATCGGCGATCTGGTGGAGGACGGCGACGTCGTGGGCGCCGTGGAGGGCGCGCCGGTCCTCGCGAGGACACCCGGGCTTCTGCGCGGTCTCGTCGCGGACGGGCTCGCGGTTCGCGAGGGGCAGAAGATCGGCGACGTCGACCCGCGAGGACAGGCAGTCGATCCGGCAGCCATCTCCGACAAGGCGCTCGCCGTCGGAGGCGGCGTGCTGGAGGCGCTCCTGGCAAGGGGCGTCCAGCCTGTCCTGCTCACCGCGCGGGCGCGGGGCGCGGACGCCGATGGTACTGCGCCCTCGAGGTGATGATGGATGAGCGGCGCGGCCCATGTGGCGCGTGACCGCGGACTGATCCCGGAGGAACCGTGTACGAACCGAGGTGGGTTCGCCCGAGGACGATCGAGGAGGCCGTGGCCGCGCTCGCGGAGAACCCGAGCGGCGCGCGACCCATCGCCGGGGCGACCGATCTCGCGGTCAGGATCCGCGCGGAGCATGACGGTCCGGGGACGCTGATCGACCTGACCGGCGTCGGGGAACTCGCCGAGATCGGAGTCGACACGGACACGCTCTCCATCGGCGCGACCGCGACGCACGCGGCGGTGGCGCGTCACGAGGTGGTGCGGGAGCGGGCGGCCGTGCTGGCCAGGGCCTGCGCCTCGGTCGGCGGCCCGCAGATCCGCGCTCGCGGCACGATCGGCGGAAACCTCGCGAACGCCTCTCCCGCGGCGGACTCCGCCGTGGCGCTCGCCGCGCTGGGCGCCGTGGCTCACGCGCGGTCCGCGCGTGGCGAGAGATCAATCCCGCTGAGTGGGCTCTTCGCCGGCCCGGGGATCACGGTTCTCGAGCCGGACGAGCTTCTGACGCGCGTGACGGTGGAGCTTCCGCCGGCCGGATCGCGCAGCGCCTACGCGAAGCTCGGGCAACGGAGGGCGCTCGCCATCGCCATCGCTTCGGTGGCCGCGAGCTTCGACCCGCGAGCGGGCCGGGTCCGCATCGCGCTCGGGTCGGTCGCCCCGACGGTCGTGCGTGCGGCATCGGCGGAGACGGCATTCGCGGAGGGATGGCGAGCTCTCGACGGCGGGCCGGTGGAGGGGAGTGGACGTGGGGGTGGCGCCGACGTGGCGTCGGCCGTCGGCGCGGACCTGCGCCGAATCAAGGAACTGCTCGAGGAGGTCGCGGCGCTGGCCGTCGACGCCTCCTGCCCGATAGATGATGTGAGGGCGTCCGCCGAGTACCGGACGATCCTCGTTGGGGAACTGACGCTGACGGCGCTTGAGGAGATGGTCCTCGGCGGATCTCGCGCGTCAGGATAGACAGACCGGCCCGAGGCCGGGACTCCCGCGCGCGGTGCGCGGGGGAGGCAACGAACGGAGGAGCACGTGTTCTGCAACAAGGACTTCAGAGGCAGGGACTTCATCACCATCCTCGATTACACGCGCGAGGAGGTCGAGTTCATCCTCGACTTCGCCGACGAGCTCAAGGCGAAGTTCAAGTCGGGTCGCTCGCACAAGTACCTTGAGGATAAGACTCTCTTTATGATCTTCTACAACCAGTCCCTGAGAACGAGGAACAGCTTCGAGGCGGGGATGACGCAGATGGGCGGGCACGCGCACTTCCTCGATCCGAGCAAGATCTACACGCCGGCCCTCGAGGGTGAGGAGGTCGCGTATTCGACCGAGCGCATCTCGGACGTCGCGCGCGTTCTCGACCGCATGGGACACGGGATCTCCATCCGCATGTACGGCGATCCGGTCGGCTGGATCAACGGCAAGGCCAACCGCATCGTCCGCGAGTTCGCACACTGGGCGGAGCGCGTGCCGGTCATCAACATGGAGTGCGACATCTACCATCCTTGCCAGGGCATGGCCGACATCATGACCGTCCGCGAGCAGTGCGGCGGGTTCAAGAACAAGAAGTTCGTGATGAGCTGGGCCTACAGCCCGTCCGTCCACAAGCCGCTCTCGGTGCCCCACAGCGCCGTCATCGCAGCCGCGACCGTCGGCTGCGATGTCGTGCTGGCGCATCCTGAAGGGCTCGAGCTCGACGACGACGTCATCGCCGCCACGCAGAAGCGCGCCGAGGAGTCGGGCGGCAGCTTCGAGATCACCAACAGCATGGAGGACGCGTTCAAGGACGCCGACGTCGTCTACCCGAAGGCGTGGACGTCGAAGCACTTCATCCCGCCCATCGCGGACAAGCCGATGCTCGAGAAGAGCCAGGAGCTCTTCGACGCGAACAAGGACTGGATCTGCGACGAGGCCAAGATGAAGCTCGCGAAGCCGGACGCGAAGTACATGCACTGTCTGCCGTGCGATCGCGGGTTCGAGGTCACCAACGAGGTCATCGACGGCCCGAACTCGGTCGTCTTCGACGAGGCGGAGAACAGGCTCCACGTGCAGAAGGCCATCATGGCCCTCACGATGGACGTGTAGGGGAGGTGCATGATGGCAGTGAATCTCAAGGGGCGCGACCTCATCTGTACGCAGGACTGGAGCATTGAGGAGCTCGAGGCAACGCTCGACCTCGCGGTCAGGATGAAGGCTGACCGGTACAGCGACGAGCACGCCGAGATCCTCAAGCACCGTACGTTCATGCTGATGTTCTACAACTCGTCGCTCCGTACGAGGCAGTCGTTCGAGGCCGCGGCGAGCGAGCTCGGCGGACACGCGCAGTTCCTCGAGACCAAGACGCTCCGTTTGAAGTCAAAGACGCAGCGCGGCGAGGTGCTCAAGGACACGGCGAGCGTGATGAGCCGGTACGCCTCGGGCATCGGGATACGCATACTCGAGGACTCCGTCGAGGGCTACGGTGACGGCGACCGTTTCCTCCGCGAGTTCGCCGACATCGCGAGCGTGCCCATCATCAGCATGGCGCACGACAAGTTCCACCCGTGCCAGGGTCTTGCCGACGTCATGGGCATGCGAGAGAACATCGGCGACACGAAGGGAAAGACCCTGCTTCAGGTCTGGGGCTACTCGCCCATGGTGCGTTCGTGGAGCTCGGTGCAGGAGAGCATCCTGATCAACTCGCGCCTCGGGATGAACGTCCGCATGGCGTATCCGGAGGGCTTCGATCTGGATCCAGCGGTCGTCGAGCAGACGAAGGCCAACTGCGAGGCGGCCGGGACGAGCTTCGAGGTCACGCACGACCAGGAGGCCGCGTACGAGGGCGTCGATGTCGTCTACTCGAGGCACTGGATGCATCCGAAGCGGTACGAACTCGGCCGCGAGGAGGATCAGCGGCTGTCGGCCGAGCATCAGGACTGGCGGGCGACGATGGAGCGGATGTCGCGCACCAACGATGCCGTCTTCATTCATCCGATGCCGATCGACCGCGAGTACGAGGCGGACGATGCGGTCTGCGACATGGAGCGCTCGATCATCTACGACGTTGCCGAGAACAGACTCCACGCGCAGAAGGCCATCATGGCCCTCACGATGGGGTAAGATCGCGCGGACGCGCGTCGGCCGCGGCGGCACCCGGGGTGCGATGCCACGGCCGCCTGCGCGCCTGCGGCTCGCGAGGGCAGGGAGGCGGAAATGGGCAAACTAGCCGTTGTCGCCGTCGGCGGCAATTCCATCACGAAGGCAGGTCAGCGAGGGACCATCCCCGAGCAGTTCGCGAACGCGCGCGAGACCGCGCGCCACATCGCCGGGATGATCGAGAAGGGATGGGACGTCGTCATCACGCACGGCAACGGGCCCCAGGTCGGCAACATCCTGCTCCGCGCCGAGATGGCGTCGACCGTGTTGCCGAACCTGCCGCTCGACACCTGCGGTGCGGACTCGCAGGGGGCCATGGGGTACATGATCCAGCAGGTGCTCGGGAGCGAGCTCGCGAAGAAGGGGATCGCACGCGACGTGGTCACCGTCGTGACGCAGGTGGTCGTGGACGCGCAGGATCCGGCGTTCAAGGAGCCGGCGAAGCCGATCGGACCGTTCTATACGCGTGAAGAGGCCGAGCGGCGACAGAGTGAGGACGGCTGGGACGTCGTCGAGGACGCGAACCGTGGTTGGCGTCGCGTCGTGGCATCACCGGCTCCGAGGCGCGTCGTCGAGGCCGACTCCATCAATGCGCTCCTCAAGGCCGGCAGTCTCGTCATCGCGGTGGGTGGAGGCGGTATCCCTGTGGTCGAGGAGGACGACGGCCTCAGGGGAGTCGAGGCGGTCATCGACAAGGACCACGCTTCGAGGCTTCTCGCCAACGACATCGGCGCGGACCTCCTGCTCATCTCGACCGACGTCGAGCAGGTCGCGCTCGACTTCGGCAAGGAGAGCGAGAGGCGGCTCGACCGGATGACGGTCGCCGAGGCGAAGCGGTACCATGAAGAAGGCCATTTCGCGCCAGGCAGCATGGGGCCGAAGGTCCTCGCCGGGATCGCCTTCATCGAGGGTGGAGGTCGGGAGGTCATCATCACGAACCCCGAGTCGATCGGGCGAGCGCTCGACGGCGAGACCGGCACGCGGATCGTCGCGTAGCGTCAGAGGCAGGCGGCGCGAACGCGCGCCGGCAGGCGGCGCGAACGCGCGCCGAGGGGAACGATACGCACGGGGCGGCCGTCCGGGCCGCCGCGGAACCGGGCACGGAGGACGGAGGGCACATGAAGGATCTCGCGAAGATGATCAGGGTCGCTCGCGGCGGCATAGCGGCCGACCTCGTTCTCAGGAACGCGCGCATCGTCAACGTGTTCTCCTCCGAGGTCTACAAGGGCGACATCGCCATCTGGAACGACCGCATCGTCGGCATCGGCGATTACGAGGGGAAGAAGGAGATCGATCTCGAGAACGCGTTCGTTCTACCGGGGCTCATCGACGGGCACATGCACATAGAGAGCACGATGGTCACCGTGCAGGAGTTCGCGCGCTCCGTCGTCCCGAGAGGCACGACATCGGTCGTCGCGGACCCGCACGAGATCGCGAACGTGCACGGGCTCGAGGGCATCCACTACATGCTCAACTCGAGCAAATACAGCCCGGTCAACATCTTCATGATGCTCCCATCGTGCGTGCCGGCCACCGAGTTCGAGACGAGTGGCGCGGTGCTCCGCGGATTCGATCTCTACCCGCTGCTCCGCGAGAAGTGGGTTCTCGGCCTGGGTGAAGTGATGAACTTCCCGGGCGTTCTCCTGGAGGACGAGGGGCTGCTCGACAAGATCACGATGACGCAGGACCGCAAGCGCATCGATGGACACGCGCCCGCGTTGACGGGCAAGGACCTGAACGCGTACGTCGCCACCGGCGTGACCTCGGATCACGAGAGCACGACGGTCGAGGAGGTCATGGAGAAGCTCCGGCTCGGCATGTACGCGATGATCCGCGAGGGCTCTGTCACGAAGAACCTCAAGGACCTCCTGCCGGCGGTCACGTGCGAGAACAGCTACCGCTGCATGTTCGTCACCGACGACCGGCACCCGAAGGACCTCATGGAGCAGGGGCACATCGACCACATGGTCAAGACGGCCATCAAGGAGGGCATCGCTCCGGTGACGGCCATCCGCATGGCGACCATCAACACGGCACAGTACTTCGGGATCCGCGACCTTGGCGCGATCGCGCCGGGCTACCGCGCCGACCTGGTCGTCGTGGACGGCCTGAAGCGCTTCAACATCCGGAAGGTCTTCAAGAACGGGAAGCTCGTGGCGGAGAACGGCGAGATGGTCGTCCCGAAGCCCAAGATCGCGGAACCGCAGCTTCGAAGCTCGATCAACATCAAGTGGCTCAAGCCGGAGGACTTCGACATCCCGGCAAACGGAACGAAGGTCCGGGTCATCAACCTCGTGCCGGATCAGATCGTCACGCGGGCGAGCGTCGAGAAGGCGAAGATCCAGGACGGCAAGCTCGTTGCGGATGTTGAGCGCGACATCCTCAAGATCGCCGTCGTCGAGCGGCACCACGCCAGCGACAACATCGGGTACGGTGTTGTCAGGGGGTTCGGGCTCAAGAAGGGGGCCATCGCGAGCTCGGTGGCGCATGACTCGCACAACATCGTCGTGGTCGGGACGAGCAGCGAGGACATGATGGCGGCGGTCGTCGAGATCTCCAAGATGCGAGGCGGGCTCTCGGTCGTCGTCGACGGTGAGCTCAAGGCGGGTCTTCCGCTGCCTGTTGCCGGGCTCATGTCCGAAGGGCCGCTCGAGGACGTCGTGGCGGGTCTGAGGACGGTCATCCGCGCGGCCCGGCGGCTCGGCTCGCCGCTCGAGGACCCGTTCATGGCGATGTCGTTCCTCGCGCTGCCGGTCATCCCTGAGCTTAAGGTCACCGATCTCGGGCTCTTCGACGTCAACCGGTTCCAGTTCACGGAGTTGTTCGTGTAGGCGACGACGGGCCGCGGTCGGGGTCTCGTCACATAGCCGCGGTCGGGGTTTCGTCACATGGTCGCGATCGGGCTTTCACGACAGGATCGTATGCCGCGGCCGCCGCGCTGTTCCTGACCGACACGACGTCTGGAGCCTCATGCATCGACGAGTCTACATAGCGCTCTTCGCGGCCGTCTTCGCCTCGACGATGGGGGTCGGGTTCATCGGCCCCCTCCTTCCGCTCTACGCACACGATCTCGGCGCCGCGGGGCTCACGCTGGGGCTTATCTTCTCCGGGTTCTCGGTCGCCCGCTTCATCTTCATGCCCGTCATCGGGCGGCTCTCCGATCGCTACGGACGCAAACCGTTCATCGTGGTCGGCCTGGCGTTCTTCGCCGCCTTCTCGTTGGCCTATCTCCGTGTCAGCTCCGCCTGGGGGCTCATCGCCGTGCGGACGCTCCACGGAGCCGCCAGTGGTATGGTCGTCCCCGTCGCACAGGCGTACATCGGCGACATGTCCGAGCGGGGCCGTGAGGGAACCACGATGGGGTCCTTCATGGTCTTCCTCTTCACGGCCTTCGGCATCGGCCTTCTGCTCGGGGGCCCGCTTGCGGACCGGTTCGGCATGGCGGCGCCGTTCTACGCCATGGGAACGCTCACGGGCGTCGCCCTCGTGCTGGCGCTGCTCTTCCTGCCTGAACTCGGCCTGCATCGGGAGCGATGGAAGAAGCGCGCGCACATCAAGGACGTCCTCCGTCATCCGCTCGTCGTCGCCGTCGTGCTCTTCAGGACTGCCATCTCGTTCGGCCGCGGGCTCGTCATCCCGTTTCTCCCATTCGTCGCGGAGGAACGGGGCGCCTCGCTCTCCGTCATCGGCGTGCTGCTCGCCACGAACATCCTGCTCGCCGGGTTCATGCAGATCCCCTTCGGCCGGCTGGCGGACCGGGTCTCGAAGCCCCTCTTGATGGGACTCGGGATCCTCGCGAGCGCGGCTGTCATCTTCGCGATCCCCTACTGCACGACCGTCAGGTCGTTGTTCGCGCTCCAGACGGCGACCGGGATCGCGCTGGCGCTCGGGCTGCCCGCTGCGCTCGCCGTCGCAGCGAGGTGCGGCGACCACTTCAACGGCATGGGGACCGTGATGTCCCTCTTCAACTCCGGCATGAGCGCCGGACTCATCGTCGCGCCGCTCTTGGGAGGCTACGTGGTCGAACGCTACGGCCTCTCGGTGACATTCAAGGGAGGGGCGCTGGTTGTGCTCGCGGGGTTGGGGGCTTTCGTGATACTCATGGCCAGGGCCCGCGTGAGCGGCGAGCTCGCGTGTCTGGTGGAGCCTGTCGGGGACGCTCCCGACGGGAGTTAGGGCGCGGCCGACCGCCGCTGGCACGACCACGGCGGCCGGTGCATTGCAGGGACCTCGGACCCGGCGGCCGACCGCCGCTGACGCGGCCCCGCCGCGCGGCGTGCCGCAAGGACCGCAGCCCCGGCGCGCGGTGCGTCAAGGACCTCGGCCCCGGCTCAAAGACCATAAGGACGTGCAGACCTATTGCGAGAGGAGCGATCCATGCGGACCGGATTGATGAGAACCGCTGTTCTTCTGCTCGCCGGCCTCATGCTGCTGCCCGGTTGCGGAGAGCAGGTGCCCGACCAGGAGGGCGACGGGCTCCAGGTGGGCATGGTATTCGACGTGGGAGGCAAGGGGGACAAGTCGTTCAACGACTCCGCCTACCGTGGGCTCCTGCGGGCCGCTGACGATTTCGGCGTGCGGCACACGGAGTTCGAGCCGGGACAGGATGCCGATCGGGAGACGGGGCTTCGCAAGCTCGCGCAGGCCGGATACGACGTGATCATCGGCGTCGGGTTCCTCTTCAGCGAGTCGATCCGCGCCGTCGCCGAGGACTATCCGGACGTGAAGTTCGCGTGCGTCGACTTCGACGCGCGGCCGGACGAGACGCTGCCCCCGAACCTCGCGGGGCTGACGTTCCGCGAGGAGGAGGGCTCGTTCCTCGTCGGGGCCATCGCGGCGATGAAGAGCGAGACCGGACGCCTCGGATTCGTCGGCGGAATGGACGTCCCGCTCATCCACCGATTCGAGGCCGGCTACGTCGCGGGCGCGCAGTACATCGATCCCGCCGTCTCGGTCACGGTCGCGTACGCGGGATCGTCGCCGCAGGCGTTCGCCGATCCCGCCAGAGGCAAGGAGCTGGCGCTCCTGCAGTTCGGCCGGGGCGTCGACGTCATCTACCACGCGTCGGGCAGCACCGGTCTCGGCGTCATCGAGGCGGCTCGCGAGGTCGGACGGTTCGCCATCGGCGTGGACTCGAACCAGAACTACGTGGCGCCCGGGACGGTCTTGACGAGCATGGTCAAGCGCGTGGACAATGCCGTCTACGCGATCGTCGAGAGCGTGAACGAGGGCGCGTTCGAGGGTGGCGTCCACGAGTTCGGCCTCGCCGAGGACGGCGTGGCGTACGCGGTCGATCAGTACAACAGCGAGCTTCTGACCGAGGAGATGATCGCGCGCGTCGAGGAGGCGGAGGCCGGGATCATCGACGGCCGCATCAGCGTACCCAGGGAGTAGGAAGACAGGCCATGCCCGACCGCCGCGCAGTCGAGCTCCGAGGCGTCACGAAACGCTACCCGCGCGTCACGGCGTGCGACGGAGTGAACCTGTCCGTCCGCGAGGGCGAGATCCACGCCATCGTCGGGGAGAACGGAGCCGGCAAGTCGACCCTCATGAAGCTCCTCTACGGACTCGTCAGCCCGGACGAGGGTCGTATCCTGCTCAGGGGAGAGCCGCTCCGCTCGCACCGGCCCTGCGACTCCATCCGGCTCGGGCTGGGCATGGTCCACCAGCACTTCATGCTCATCGATCCGCTGACCGTCGCCGAGAACGTCGTGCTCGGCCAGGAGCCCGTGCGTGCCCGGTGCTTCGTCGATCGGGGCACGGCTCGGGAAACGGTGCGCGAGCTCTCGCGGCAGTACGGCCTCGCGCTCGACCCGGACGCCCGCATCGAGGACCTCTCGGTCGGCCTCCAGCAGCGGGTCGAGATCGTCAAGGTGCTCTACCGGGGCGCAGACATCCTCATCCTGGATGAGCCGACCGGCGTGCTCACGCCTCACGAGGTCTCGGATCTCTTCGCCACGCTCCGCCTGCTCAGGAAGAGCGGTCATACCATCATCTTCATCACGCATAAGCTCGACGAGGTGCTCGAGCTCGCCGATCGAGTGACGGTGATGCGCGCCGGCCGCGTGACCGGCGAGGTGAAGGCCTCGATCACGACGAAGCAGGAGCTCGCGCGCATGATGGTGGGCCGCGACGTGCTGCTCGAGGTCGACCGCGGCGTTTCGACACCGGGCGATGTCGTGCTCGAGGTCTCAGCGCTCTCCGCCGACGCGCGGAAGGGCGTCCGCGCGCTCGAGTCGGTCGATCTGACCGTCAGGGCCGGCGAGATCCTCGGCATCGCCGGCGTTCAGGGGAACGGTCAGACGGAGCTCGTGGAGGTGCTCACGGGGTTGAGACGAGCCACGGCCGGCTCCGCGCGGCTCTGTGGCCGGGAGATGGCCGGCCTGTCGCCCCGGGCGGTGCGAGACCTCGGCGTCGCGCACGTTCCCGAGGACAGACAGGAGCGCGGGCTCGTTCTCGGGTTCTCGCTCTCCGAGAATCTCGTGCTCGGGCGGCACTACCGGCGTCCCTTCTCATCGTCGGGGCTGCTCTCGACCGGCGCCGTCGCCGAGCACGCCCGGGAGCTCATCGCCTCGAACGACATACGACCGACCGACCCGACGGTCCCCGCGTCGAGCCTCTCCGGCGGCAACCAGCAGAAGCTCATCGTGGCGAGGGAGTTCGATGGATCGCCCCAGCTTCTCGTCGCGTCGCAGCCGACGCGCGGTGTGGACATCGGCGCCATCGAGTTCGTCCACCAGAGCATCGTCGAGATGCGAGACGCCGGAGCCGCGGTCCTGCTCGTTTCGGCCGAGCTCTCGGAGATCATGGCGCTGTCCGACCGCATCGCGGTCATGTACCGGGGGCGCATCGTCGCGGAGTTCGAGGCCGGGTCCGTCAGCGAGCAGGATCTGGGTCTCTACATGACGGGGGCCGTATCGTGAGGCGCTGGGCGTCCATAGCGAACGTCCTGGCGCCGGTGGTCGCCGTCCTCGCGTCGTTCCTCGTCGGCGGACTCGTCGTCGCGGCGATCGGAGAGAGCCCGGTGCGCGTCTACGCCATCCTCTTCCGCGGCGCGCTTGGGAGCGTCGACGGAGTCGGCTACGTGCTCTTCAATGCGGTGCCTCTCATCTTCGCCGGGCTCGCCGTGGCCTTCGCGTTCCGCGGAGGGCTCTTCAACATCGGGGGAGAGGGGCAGCTCTACGCCGGCTCGTTCGTCTGCGCCTGGATCGCTCTGTCGCTTCCCGGGCTTCCCGCCCCGCTCATGGTGCCGCTTCTCATCCTCGTCTCGGCGGCCGGCGGCGCGCTCTGGGCGGCCCTGCCCGGGTACCTCAAGGCGCGGTTCGGCGCGCACGAGGTGATCAACACGATCATGATGAACTTCATCGCGGTCGCGCTGACGAGCTACCTCGTCGTCAACGTGTTCAAGGAGACCGGGCAGATGACGCCCCAGACCGCGGCGATCCCGGTCGCCGGGCAGCTTCCGCGCCTGGCGGGCGCGCTGCAGTCCGTGGGCATCCCCCTGCCGGACGCCAATCCGCTGAACGCCTCGATCCTCATCGCGGGCGCTGCCATCTGGCTGGCGTGGTTCATCCTGTATCGGACGACGCTCGGGTTCGAGATCCGGGCCGTCGGCCTGAGCGAGAAGGCCGCCGAGTACGCGGGCATCAGCATCCGGAGGACCATCCTGGCGACCATGGTCATAAGCGGCGCGTTCGCGGGGCTCGTGGCGACCAACGAGGTCATGGGGTTCCGACACCGCTTCCTCGACAACTTCTCGAGCGGCATCGGGTTCATGGGGATCGCGGTCGCGCTCCTCGGGCGCAACACCCCGATCGGCGTGCTCTTCGCGTCGCTGCTCTTCGGCATGCTCAACGCCGGCGCGCTCGAGATCGACGTTTTCACAGACGTTCCCCGTGAGCTCATCCTCGTCGTCCAGGCCGTGACCATCATCCTCGTTGTCGTCGTGAACGAGGTGATGCAGCGGCGGATGGGAAGGAGGCCGGCGTGACCAGGACCTACCGAACGGGCGACCCGTCCGTCGGGGTCGTCGTCTCGACGGCCTGGGTCATCGGTCTGTCGATCGTGGCGAAGGCGCTCGGCCTCGGCAAGGACATCGTCGTGGCCGCCCGCTTCGGCACCAGCTGGCAGATGGACGCCTATCTCGTGGCGTTCACGGTTCCGACCCTGATCGTCGCCTGGCTGCGTTCGCCCATCCGCTCGGGTTTCATCCCGCACTTCATGGAGTGCGTGGAGAGCCAGGGCGACGAGGCCGCCTGGCGTGGGGCCGGCGTGCTCTTCACGGACCTCTTCGTGATCCTCGCGGTGCTCACGGGCATCGGCTTCGTGGCGGCTCCCGCGATCGTCTCCGGGATCGCCCCCGGCTTCACGCCGGACGGCCATGCGCTCGCCACGACCCTGACGCGCATCATGCTCGGCTCCGTTCTTCTGACCAGCAGCGCGAACATCTGCTCGGACATCCTGCACTGCTACCGGAACTTCGCGCTGCCTGGGCTCGCGCGCCCGCTCAACAACATCGTGCTCATCGCCGCTGCCGTCCTCCTGACGACCGGGGCGGCGGGTCGGGGGCCCGACATCAGGGGGTTGGCCTACGGCGTCGTGATCGGCAGCGCCGTGATGCTCCTCGTTCAGCTTCCCGCCGTCATCAGGCGGGCGCGGGGCTTCACCGTGCGCGTCGACTTCACGCATCCGATGTTCCTGGGCGTCGTGAGGCTCGCGACGCCGCTTCTCATCGGGATGGCGGGCGCGAAGCTCGACGATGTCATCGACCGGGTCTTCGCGTCGACGCAGTCGACCGGCAGCATCTCGGGGCTCTCCTACGCCCTCAGGCTTATCGAGCTTCCCCGCGAGGTTCTCATCGTCGGGCTCTCGACCGTGCTCTTCCCGTTCTTCGCCGCGCTCGCCGCGAAGGGCGACATCGAGGAGCTGGCGGCGAAGCTGATGCGGTCGATCCGCATCTCCTTCTACCTGCTGTTCCCCATCTCCATCGCGATGGCCCTGCTGGCGCGGCCGTTCGTCGAACTCGTCTTCCAGCGGGGCGCGTTCGACGAGCAGTCGGTGGCATCGACGACCGTGGCGCTGCTGATGTACACACCCACGCTGTGGGCGCTCGGGCTCTCGAGCATCCTGACCGTCGCGTTCGTCTCGCTCAAGGACACCAAGCGCCCCGTCATCACGGGATTTCTGCGCCTCGCCGTGAAGATCGGGCTTGCGTGGCTCCTGCTGGACGCGCTGGACCACGCGGGCATCGCGCTCGCCACCTCGATCTCGCACGTGTTCAAGCTCGGTCTCTTCTTCTTCCTGCTGCCGCGCGAGCTCCGCGAGGGAAGGTACCGGAGGCTCTTCCGGTCCTTCGGCGCCACGATCCTCGCGTCGGCCGTCATGGGGGTCTGCGTGCACTTCGCCGCCGTCTGGATCTCGGCTCTCGACCCGACGGCGCCGATCGTCACCCGCACGGCGGTCTTCCTCGGCGCGGCGGCGGTCGGCGTCGCCGCGTACTGGCTCGCGTCGCTGGCGGTCGCGCGGACGGAGCTCAGGATGACGCTGCAGGCGATCAGGAGCGGAGGTCGAGACTTCCGGTCGCGTCTCGGACGCCCGAGAGAGCGAGGATAGCCATGGACGTTGAGTTCGCGATGACCGCTCCCATCATGCTCCGGGCGCTCCTGGATCCCGCCGTCTTCGACGCGGCGCTGCGGATGGCGACGCCGCTCATGCTCGCGGCGATCGGCGGCGTCTTCTCCGAGCGTTCGGGCGTCGTCAACATCGCCCTCGAGGGCATCCTGCTCACCGGGGCGTTCGCGAGCATCGTGGCGACGTGGTACACGGGTGACCCGTGGGCCGGAGCGTTCGCCGGCGTGCTCGCGGGCATGCTCGTGGCCCTTCTCCACGCGGTCGTGACCGTGACCTTCAAGGCGGACCAGATCGTCAGCGGCGTGGCGATCAACCTGTTGGCCGCGGGGGCGACGCAGTTCCTCATGTGGGTCATCTGGGGCAGCTCCTCGAACTCCCCGTCGGTGGAGGGGATGGGCAGGTGGCTTCTGCCCGAGTCGTGGGGGGGGTTCTCGAGGGCTCTGAACGCCGTTCTGGGGCACTATCCGCCTCTCGTCTATGTCACGCTGGGCATCGTGGCCATGGCTCACGTGGTCCTCTGGAGGACGCGCTTCGGGCTCAGGGTCCGTGCGACGGGCGAGCATCCGGAGGCCGTGGACACGCTCGGCGTCCGCGTGCGGAGGATGCGCTACTCGGGCGTCATCCTGAGCGGCGCGCTCGCCGGACTCGGGGGGGCGTTTCTCGCGCTCAATACGCATCAGTTCGTGAAGAACATGTCGGCCGGACGCGGCTACATCGCCCTTGCGGCGATGATCTTCGGCAAGTGGAACCCCGTCGGGGCTGCCGCGGCGTGTCTGCTGTTCGGTTACGCCGAGGCGGTTCAGATGGGGCTGCAGGGACAGCACGTTCCCAGCCAGTTCGTGCAGATGATCCCCTACGTTCTCACGATGGTCGCCCTCGTCGGCGTGATGGGCCGGGCGCGTCCACCGGCGGAACTCGGCAAGCCCTACTGACCGTCTTCCTACATCCCGGTCACAGAACGGGTTAGACCGTCGCGCGTGCGCTCCATCTGCGCGTGTAAAAGGTCATCTCTCGTTGACTTCCGCGCGTCGAGCGCCTAGAATCCTGGTGCCCGATGCCTCATCGGAACACACACATGAATGACACGATCGTTTCGTGCGCAACCAGGAGGAAGCCACGATGAAACGTACCACTGTCTCCCTGGCCGGCGGTCTGTTGCTGGCGCTTCTGGCGCTTGCCGGCTGCAGTCAGAGCGAGATCAACCCGTACGATGCGACACAGGACCAGACGCCGCCCGTTGTGACGAGCTTCGTCTACGCCGGTGGCGAGGCGAGCTGGTCGACCGACGAGGAGGCGCTCTGCGTGCTCGAGTACGCGGAGGTCGGCGGGGAGTACGAGAATTACGTCTATGAGGCGACGAAGTACTACTCGACGCACCACACGGTGAAGCTCATGGGGATGGAGGACGGCGTCGAGTACGTCCTGCGCGTCCGGAGCCGCGACCGGGCGGGCAACGAGGCGTACGATGCGACCTCCGCGCTGCCCGACACGGTGACGGGCAGGTCGTTCCGCAACGAGACGATGTCGCTTTCGATGATCGACGTCGGGTGGGGACTGGCCCTGCTGCTGACGACTCCGTCGGGCGAACACGTCATGATCGACGCCGGGTACTGGGAGAAGATCGACCACGTTCTCGAGTTCCTCGGCGACCGCGGAGTCACGACGCTTCGAGCTCTGGTCATGACGCACAGCCACGCCGACCACTACGGCGGATTCACCGCGGACGGGGGCATCCTCGAGACCCTCTGGACCGAGAGCGTCGTCCTGCCCGACACGGCCACCCTGTACAACTCGATCCCGCCCCTCATGCTCTCTCTTCCCGAGCAGAGCGGCTCCGAGATCGCCTACGTGTCTCAGGGGGACAACTCGTCCAACACGCCCGCCCTGGACTGGGACGACACGCCGTCCTTCCGCGTCGAGGTCTTCTCGGCCGGCGTCGGAGGCACGATCGACGAGGAGGACGACTCCGGGACGGAGGGCATGAACACGAACAACGACTCCGTGGTGTTCAAGATCTCGTTCAACGGCGTTTCCTTCGTGACGACCGGCGACGCGGAGCACTTCACGGAGTACGGCATTATCGATGCGTACGGCCGCGAGGCCTGCAAGGCGGAGCTGCTCCAGATCGCGCATCACGGCTCGGACGACTCGAGTTCGGAGCTCTGGCTGGAGAACGTCAGCCCCCGCGTCGCCTTCATCTCGAACGCCATGGTCGAGGCGGCGCTCGCGAAGGAAGAGGTATTGCAGGGCATCCGCGCCGTCGACGCCGACTACTTCGTGACGGACCGCGTTTTCCCGAACACGGCGCGTGACGCGGACCCCGTCTACGGTGACGTCATCGCCACGACCGACGGAACGACGATCGAGATCGCGATCGAACAGCACAGCTGGTAGGCGGCAGGTGTCTGTCGTCCTCGTCGGACCGCCCTCGGGCGCCGAGCCCGGGGTGGTCGCGCAAGGGACCGCGCAATGACCTGGCTGGAGAGCCTCAAGCGCAAGAAGAGCATGGATCCGATCACGGCGGCGCTCTACATCGTGCCGGCAGGCGTCATCGTGCTCGTGTTTCGCATGATCCCGATCGCCTCGGCGTTCATCCTGTCGTTCTTCGACGTCAAGATGGGGCGGGTCCGCGGGTTCATCGGACTGGCCCACTACGTGCGGCTGTTTCAGGATCCGACCTTCTACAACTCACTCGGGACGACGGCGTACTACGTCATCGGAGTGGTCCCGGCGAGCCTCTTCGTCTCGCTTCTCCTCGCCGTCCTGCTGAACCAGAAGATCAAGGGACTCGGGTTCTACCGCACGGTCTACTTTCTGCCGGTCGTCACCTCGCTCGTGGCGATCTCCATGGTCTGGAAGTGGATCTTCCACCCGCGTGTCGGACTCCTCAACTTCGTGATCGAGAAGCTCGGCGGAAGCTCGCTTCTCTGGCTCGAAGAGCCGCGCGGAGTCCTCGAGATGATGGCGAGCGGACTCGGGTGGGAGTGGTGGCCCGAAGCGCTCTCGGGACCGAGCCTGGCGCTCGTCGCGGTCGTCATCGTCGCCATCTGGCGCGGCATCGGATACAACATCGTCATCTTCCTCGCGGGCCTGCAGAACATCCCGGACCAGTACTACGAGGCGGCCCGCATCGACGGGGCGAACACGCGCGGCCTGTTCTGGCGCGTCACCTGGCCGCTGCTCTCGCCCACGACCTTCTACGTGCTGCTGTCGACGACCATCGTGTCGTTCCAGGTCTTCACGCAGATTTACCTCATGACCGGTCCGCCCGTCGGCGGTCCGATGGGAACGACGAAGGTCATCGTGTACTACCTCTTCGAGAAGGGGTTCGACGCGGGCGGGAACATGGGATACGCGAGCGCCGTGGCGCTCGTGCTCTTCGCGATCATCCTGACGCTCACGCTCATCCAGCGCCGCGTCGTGGAGAGTCGCGTGTACTACTAGTCGCATCGCCCCCCGGGGGGCGCGCGACATCAGGGAACGTGATATCGCAACAGGCGGCCCCCTGGGGGCGCGGCACCGGAGAGAGGCAGCTGTGAGCGAAGCCGTCACGATGCACGACCGGGAGATGAACGCGGCGTATCGCGCGCGTCGCGCCTTCGGACGCGCGTGGATCTACGCGGGGCTCATTCTGGGCGTGCTCGTCATGATCGTGCCGTTCTGGTGGATGGTCTCGACGTCGCTCAAGTCGCCGATCGAGATTCTCCAGTTCCCGCCCACGTGGGTTCCGTCCGGCCACTTCGCGAGGCTCGACTCCGGGGTGTACGAGGAGGTCTACATCGTTGCGAGTGACAGGGACGCCGGGACGGTCACCGTGCGCCCGGTCGACGGTGGTGCGAACATCACACTCGACAGCGAGGCCGTCACGAGCCGCATCCGCCTGAGGTTTGAGAACTACGTCGAGGCCTGGAACCAGGCGCCGTTCGCCCGCTACTATTTCAACACCGTCCTCGTCACGGTCTTCGTCGTCTTCGGCGTGCTCATCACGTCGTCGCTCGCCGCCTACGCCTTCGCGCGGATGCGGTTCTGGGCGCGCGACAACATCTTCATCCTCTTCCTGTCGATGATGATGGTGCCGCAGCCCGTGTACATCGTGCCCTCGTACATCGTGCTCGTGAAGCTGGGGTGGATCGATACCTACCAGGCGCTCATCGTGCCGTGGATCGCTCACATCTTCAGTATCTTCCTTCTCAGACAGCACTTCCGCACGATCCCCGACGACCTCTACGACGCGGCGATCATCGATGGCTGCAGCCGCTTCGCCTTTCTCTGGCGGATCATCCTTCCGCTGTCGAAGGCCATGCTCGTGGCGGTCGTCATCTTCACGATCGTCGGAACCTGGAACTCGTTCCTCTGGCCCCTGGTGATGACGAACACGCCGGCCGTGCGGCCGCTGCAGGTCGGCCTCGCGAGATTCTCGCAGGAGCAGGGGACGAGCCACGAACTGATGATGGCGGCTGCGGCGTTCTCGATCGCGCCGCTTGTGATCGCATATTTCTTCGCTCAGAAGCAGATCATCCAGAGCCTGGCGACGTCGGGCATGAAGAGCTGACCCCGGGGTTGCGGAATGAGAGGTGTTTCCATGCGGAGAGTGTCATCCCTGCTCGCGCTGGCGGTCGCTGTCGCGGCGCTTGCGCTCCACGGTTGTGGCGGCGGAGGCGAGGAGTCGACCGACGGCGTCGTGGAGCTCCAGTTCTGGCATGCGATGGGCGGTCCGCTCGGCGATGCGCTCGACGAGCTCGTCGCGGAGTTCAACGAGGCCAATCCGGACATCTTCATCGAGTCGGTCAGCATGGGGCGCTACCAGGCGCTGTCCCAGAAGATCATGGCCGCGGTCGCGGCCGGGCAGCCGCCGGACCTGGCGCAGGCATACGAGGCCTGGACGGAGAACCTCATCGAGAACGAGAGCGCGGAGCCGCTCGATGCGTACGTCAACGGTCCCGACGGCCTCTCCGAAGACGAGCTCGCCGACTTCGTGCCGGGGATGATCGAGAACAACTCGTGGAACGGCGTCATCTACTCGTTCCCGTTCAACAAGAGCGTGCGCGCGCTCTACTGGAACAAGGACCTGTTCGCGGAGGAGGGTCTCGATGCCGCCCCCGTGGACTGGAATGAGTACCGCGAGTTCTCGCGCCGGCTGACCAGGGACCTCGACGGCGATGGCGAGATCGACCAGTGGGGCACGGCCGGGCAGATCAGCGCCTGGATGTTCGAGAACCTGCTCATCCAGAACGGCGGGAAGATCCTCACCGCTGACGGGAGGCGCGCCGCCTTCGACAGTCCCGAGGGGCTCGAGGCGCTCGAGTTCATGGTCGAGCTCATGACGGAGTACGGCAAGGTCACATCCGGCTACGAGTACCAGAACGACTTCCAGGCCGGGAAGATCGGAATGATCGAGGGGTCCACCGTGTCTCTCTCGTACATGGAGGGCAAGTACGCGTTCGACATGGCCATGGCTCCGCTCCCCGAGCGCGAGCAGCGCGCCTGCCTGGTCGCCGGAACGAACATCGTCGTCTTCTCCGACTCACCTGACGAGAAGAAGGCGGCGGCCTGGAGATTCATCAAGTGGTTCACGAGCCCCGAGATCACGGCCCGGTGGGCCGCCAGGACCGGCTACGCCCCCGTGCGACGCAGCGCGTGGGAGCATCCGGTCATGGTCGAGAGGTTCAACGAGATCGAGGGGCTGCGGGAGGTCGTGGAGCAGCTCGAGTTCGCCACGTACGAACCGCGTTCCGCGGCCTGGTACGCGGGCCGGAAGCACCTCGAGGAGATAGGCGTCGAGAGCGCGCTTCGCCGGCAGCGCCGGCCGAAGGAGGCGCTCGCCTCGGCGGCCGCGGCGGTCAACGCCGAGCTGGCCCGGTAGCGGCTCGGACAGCCCGGCCGGGTGATGAACGCCGGGATTCGAAGGGAGAGGGAATGACGCGAAGAGGACGGTTTGGAGCGATACTCACTCCGGTTCTCGCGCTCGTGCTCGCCGGCGTGGCTCTTGAGGCCGGCGCGACGACGATCTGCGACGTGCAGGAGTATGACGCGAACGGCATCTCGCCTCTCAACGGCGAGACCGTCTCGGTCGGCGGGATCGTCACGCTGCCGCCCGGGTACATCGTGCCGGGCGAACCGCCCGGGCACACGTCGATGTACATCCAGAGCGGCGGATGCGGGATCAACGTGTTCTGCTACGACGAGCCGGCCTCGGTTCCGGCCGCCGTCGGCGACAGCGTGTGGGTGACGGGTCTGGTGGAGGAGTTCATCAGCACGGGTTCCGGGGCCGGGGCGATCACCGAGATCTCGTGTGACAGCGCGGCCGACATCGAGATCATCTCGACCGGCAATCCGCCGCCGGAGCCGCTCGAGATCCCGCTTTCCCAGGGTGTGATCACGGAGGATATCGAGGGCGTGCTCGTCCGGACGGTCGGCATCATCACGGTGCACCAGGGCTTCCGGATAGAACTCGACGGCATCGACGATCCGATCATCTACCAGGGCTACAACGACAGCGTGAACTTCGATGTGTACTCGGTCGGGGACACGCTCGACGTCACGGGCTTCGTGCTGCAGTACGACACGTCGTCACCGTACCTGACGGGGTTCGAGATCGTGCCGCGATTCCAGTCGGACATGGCGCACTTCGAGGCGATGCCGCCTCCGTTCATCGGGTTCTCCTCCGACGTGCGACTCTCGTTCACGGAGATCACCGACATCGACACGACCGGGGTCGAGCCCCGCCCCGTTCTCGGAGACACGAAGGCTCCGGTCTTCTATCCCGACGTCGGCGAGGTTCTGCCCATCTACTACACGGCGCCCAGGGACAGTCGGACGGAGCTCACGGTGTACGATCTGCAGGGCCGCGTCGTCCGGACGCTGATGGCCGACGAGTACGACGGCTATTCGGACATGCCTCTCCACTACTACCGTCTGTTCCCGTTCCGCGTGGGCGTCCGCGGCTGGGACGGCAGGGATGAGCTGCTCAGGCTCGTTCCGGCAGGGACGTACATTCTGAGGCTTGAGGTCATCGACGGAAGCGATACGAAGATCGCCACGGCGCCGATGGTCGTCGGCGCGAAGCTCGAGTAGGGTGGAGACGGCCACGGCCGGAAGGGAAACGCGCATGAAACTGAAGCACGCAATGCTGCTGGCGGCGCTCGGGTTGCTCGTCGCGACGACGGCGGCGGCCGATGTCATCCCGATATCGGACGTCAACGCCGACGACGCGAACGGCAATCCGGTGCTGGACGGCGAGATCGTGACGGTGCAGGGGGTGGTGACCGTGGGGACGGGATCCTTCGCCGCCACGAACGACATCTTCATACAGGACGAGACGGGCGGCGTGTTCGTGTCGCAGGCCAACGTCGCCGATCCCGTCGTCGCTCCGGGCGACAGCGTCCGGGTGACCGGGAAGGTGGGAGTCACCTATTTCAAGCGTACGCGCATCAGGGTCGGGCCGACGGCGCCGGGTTCGGAGATCGAGCTTCTGAGCACCGGCAATCCCGCACCGGCGCCCCTCGAGGTGACCGCGCGCGACATCGAGCTCTCGGGCGAGGATCTCGAGGGCAGCTACGTCGTTCTGCGGGACGCCTATCTCAGGTTCCCGACACAGTGGCCGGCGACGGAGTGCACGAACTTCAAGGAGCTCTCGATCGCCGACGACGACACGACGACCCGGTTGATGATCCACCCGTACACGGACGTCTGCGGGTCACCGGAACCGCTCGACCGCTTCGACCTCTACGGCGTGGTGATCCCGGACCCGTCTCAGGTCCGTGACGATTACCACGGCATCATGCCCCCGTCCCGTGGAGACGTTCGCTCTCTCGGTTCGGGCGCGGGGGTCGCGACACCCGATGTGGACTGGTTCTACGCCGGCGACGAGTCGGATCTTCAGATCTCGCTCGTCGGTGAGGCCGACCCGCTGACGCGAATCGCGATCTCCATCCCGACGGGCTGGGTCTTCTCCGGAAGCTCTCTCGACGTGGATCTGGAGGGGGCGGCCTTCGCCGCGGCCTCCGTCGTGGAGGACAGCACGAATCAGAATCTCGTCACCATCTCCGGCGCGAACCTCGTTCACGGCTCCTCCGGCAGCGTGACGCTCGAGGATCTCGAGGTTCCCATGACGGCGGGCGACTACGAGTTCGACGTCGCTACTGCCGTCGTCGGGGAGGGGCTCGTGACGATCACGGAGGGCGTGCAGGTGCACGTCGCGACGACGGGCGAGCCGGGGTCGGTCGTGATCAACGAGCTCTACGCCAATTGCGAGGTCGTGGCCGATGTCTCGGAGTACGTGGAGCTTCGCAACACGCTCTCCGAACCGGTGGACATCTCCGGATGGGTTCTCACGGACATCGACGATTCGGGTGCCTGCGACGGCGTGAACCTCTGGGAGTTCCCGATCGGCTCCGAGATCGGCGCGGGTGAGGCCATCATCGTGGCGCGGCATGCCATCGGATACTCGATGGAGTTCGGCGGTCTGCCCGACTACGAGCTCAGGGACCTCGACTACGCGCAGGATCCCGACAACACCTCGGTGCCCAACCTGCTGCTCGCGACGCCCGCGGACGGCAACACGAGCACGAGTCAGGAGATCATCCTCGTCGGCGGCGAGGACGGGAGCGGCTATCTCGTGGGCACGAACCGCGTGTACGAGGCCGTCTACCTGTACACCGACAGGATCAAGTCCCAGCTCGTCGACGCGGTCGAATATCGCGATGTCGCCTACCTCGACGCCGACCACTGCACCGGCGAGGGGTTGGGCGGACCGGCGGACGCGTGGACGCCCGGCTACATCCCCACGGGCTACTCGCTCGGGCGGGACGCCGAGTCGACGGACACGGACGTAAGTTCCGCCGACCTCGTGCTGTCTTCACTGCCGACGCCGGGCGCCGCGAACAGCGTCGTGGACGACGACGCTCCGACGATCGAGTCCATCATCGCGGCCGGAGACCGGTTCGTGAAGGTGACCTTCTCCGAATCGCTGGACGAGACGAGCGCCGAGAACCCGGCGAACTACTCGCTCAACGGCGGCACGGACGTGCTGAGCGCGTGGCTCTCGCGCGACCAGCGGACCGTGCTTCTCCACACGAGCGAGCAGGAGCTGGGGTTCGCGTATTCGCTGACCGTCGCAGGCGTGAAGGACCTGGCGGACAACGACGTCACCGGCGGGCCGGCGAACTTCACGGGGCACTACCAGAGCTCGACCCCGATCGCCGAGGTCCAGGCCTACGATGAGGACGGCTTCTCGCCGCTCAACGGCGAGCGCGTGACCGTCGTGGGGTTCGTGACGGTGCCTCCAGGGGTCTTCCAGCCCGACCGGACGAACATCTTCGTGCAGGACCTGAGCGGGGGCGGCGTCAACGTCTACGACGGCGACCCGTTGCCCGAACCACCGGGCTTCGGCGACCTCGTCGAGATCACGGCGGAGGTCGAGGAGTACGTGTCGGGCGACGGCAACGGCGCGACGACGGAGCTCGTGGCGGGCTCGGGCACGTTCACGCTGTTCACGCACGCGCGCGGGTTCGACGTCATCGAACCGGCGGTGCTGCCGACGGGCGAGCTGAGCGACGAGTCCCTGGAGGGCACCTTCCTCAGGACCTCGGGCGTCATCATCAGCCTCGAGGGATTCGCGATGTACATCGACGACGGGAGCGGGTCGATCCAGGTCTACCAGAACTTCACGGACCTGGACTTCTCGGAGTACGCGCTCGGTGACAGCATCGAGGTCACCGGCGTGCTCCTTCAGTACGACTACTCGGCCCCGTACTTCGGAGGGTACGAGCTGGCGCCGCGGTATCCGTCGGACATCGTTCAGCGGACGCCGCACTTCGACTCCGCCGTGAGCGTCGCGACGGAGGCGCGCGTGCTCGACATCGACAACGACGACGCCATCGACATCCGCTACAACGGTCCGAAGGCGAGCCACATCGCAGTCCGCATCTTCGACCTCCAGGGTCGGATCGTGGCGACCGTCTACGACGGCTGGTGCCTCGGACCGCAGCGGACGACGTGGGACGGCAGGGACGACAAGGGCCGCAAGGTCCCGCCGGGCGTCTACATCTGTCACGTTCAGGCGAGACCACGCGCGGGCGGAGAGCTCGTCGACGAGTCGGCGCCCATCGTGGTCGGGATGAAGCTTGAATAACCGGAAGAGCGATACACCTTCCACGGTCGCACGCGACCCAAAGGAGGACAGGGTGAAAGGAACAAGGCTTCTCATCGCCGCGGTCATGCTGACCTGCCTGCTCGTTCCGGGCGTGGCCGGCGCCGCCGGCGTCTTCGACAACCTCGTGCTGTCACCAAGAGCGAGGGCCATGGGCGGGGCGTTCGTGGCGCTCTCGGATGACGAGACGGCGGTCTTCACGAACCCGGCCGCGCTGGCGATGCAGGACGAGATCGGGGTCTACTCGTCGTACGTGGACCTCTACGGCTACGACTTCCTGACGCTGGGCGCCGGGGCGGTCGCGGTCCCCACGGACTACGGGACGTTCGGGCTCGGCATCCGCTACCTCGCCACCGAGTACGGCGGGGCGGAGCTTGAGAAGGAGTACACGGTGACGCTGGGGCACGGCGTGACGCTCATGGAGGACGTGCACTCCTCGCTCTCGGTCGGCTACGGCCTGAACCTCTTCGGACTTTCGTTCCCGACGGAGACGGTCGGAGGGCAGGACCTCGGCTCCGCGAACACGTTCGGCGTCGACGTCGGCGTCATCGGCACGCTGCGCGGCCGGACGCGGTTCGGCTTCTTCGCGAGGAACATCAACAACCCGAAGCTCGGGGATCCGGACGCGAAGGACCTGCCTCAGTGGTTCTCCGCCGGCGTGGCCTACAGCCCCTACGGCGGCGTCCAGACCTCGCTCGAGCTTCAGAAGCAGACGCACGAGGACATCCGGGCGTGCTTCGGCATCGAGATGGAGATCAACCAGTACCTGACGCTTCGCGGCGGTATCCAGAACCAGCCCAACCGGATCTCCTTCGGAATAGGCACGGGTTGGAAGATGGTCCGCCTCGACTACAGCTACACGTCTCACGAGACGCTGCCGGGCAGCCACGTGTACGGCCTCGGCATCACATTCTAGCGACGGACCGGGAGGGGCGGGCCCTCTCGCAGGGAGGTACGATGAAACGTTTGAGAGCCATGGGGTTCATCGCGGCGCTCGTCGGTCTCGTGCTGGCCGTCGCGGCTCCATGTGTTCATGCCGACGAGCTGGTCGATCTCAATCGAGCGTCGCTCGAGGAGATCCGCACGCTGCCGATATCCGACGAGCTGGCCGAGACCATCTGGCGATATCGGGAGTTCCGGGCCTTCTACGAGAGCGTCTACGACCTGGCCGACCTGCCCGGGATGACCGTGGAGGACTTCCTCCGCATCAAGCCGCTCGTGCGCATCGAGCCGGTGACCGTGGAGGACGAGGAGCTCCAGCGCATCAACGATATCTACTACCGCTTCAGGCAGTGGGAGTCGGAGGAGGGCGGCGGCGAAGCGCTGGTGGACTACTGGATCGATCTGGCGAAGGACCCGTTCAACGTCAACACGGCGTCCTACGAGCAGATCGCGAATCTCCAGAGCGTCTCGCCGCCTGACGCGGTGGCGATCTACAAGTACACGCGACGCAACCGGATCGACCGGAGGACCGCGCTTCGGAACGTGCCGGGGCTGACGTACTGGGGCTACTACAACACGCGCAACTTCGTGCGCTACGACGAGCCCAGCGATCCCTCGAAGCTCCGCGGCAGCTATCAGTTCCGCGCGTACGATGACGCGGGCCTGTTCGACGAGCAGACGCTCCTCAAGGAGGACCGCAACATCGCCGAAGGTGGCCAGGACTCCTGGTGGGATCGTCTGAACCTCGACGACGCCGGACCGGTCTACCAGCACAAGCTCCGCGCGCGCTGGGGGCAGGACGTCCGGATCGGCGCGCTGGCATACCAGGGGTTCGGCGATGAGGAGCTGACGTCGCTCAAGTTCCACGCGACCATCAGCGACAAGTCGTGGGGTCCCGTGCGGTTCGACAACATCGTCCTCGGCAACTACGGTCTGGCCTTCGGCCAGGGTCTCGTGATGCAGAACACGGACTACTTCAAGCCGAGGAACTCGGGCTATAACTGGGACAAGCGCTACATGGGCGTTCTCGGCGACATCTCGCCGACCCAGCAGTACCAGCTGAACGGGGTCGCGACCGAGATGACCGTCGGCGATTTCAAAACGGTCCTGTTCTACTCGGACGACTGGAAGGACGCGGTCCTCAACCCGGACGGGACGGTCAGCCAGTACATTCTCATGTCGCCCCGCATCGAGAACGACGAGCTGGCCGCCGCCGGCATGCGCGACATGAAGGACGTCGTGCACGAGCAGACCTATGGCACGAACGTGAAGTACGGGTTCGGGCCGGGCTCGTGGATCGGCGTGTCCGCGTACGAGAGCCGGTACAACAAGTACTGGAAGCCCGCGTACGATCCCTACGGGACGCTCGACGTCTCGTGGATCATCCCCGAGGAGAACGAGGACAAGATCGTCGCGGCCGACAGCGAGCTCTTCTCGACCTACTCGAGCCCGGGCAAGTTCCGCAGGGTCTACGGAACGGAGTTCCAGTGGGTCATCGACAACGTCGCGTTCGCCGGTGAGTACGCGGGTCTCGACAGCGACGGCGAGATGCTGGAGTTCGCGGACGACCCGAAGGCGCTCACCGTGAGCGCGTTCGCCTCGTACAGCAACCTGTCCGTGCTGATGCTCTACCGCGATTACGACGTCGACTTCGACAATCCGTACAATCGCGGGTTCTCCGAGTACAGCCGGTACAAGGGATCGATCCTCGAGGACGAGTACTACCTCGCGGATCCGCTGTACGGCATGCTCTACGACAACTCGGTGACGCCGCAGGCGGAACGCGGGCTCTACATCAACTCGCGCTACCGCTACTCGCACCGCCTGACGCCGTCGTTCGAGTACGACGTCTGGCAGCGGAAATCCGACGGGGCCAACTACTCGCGGCTCGTGCTCAAGCTCCGATTCCAGCCGATCTACAACATCGTGATGAACCTTCGCCAGAAGTGGCAGGGGAGACTCGGCGACGACTGGTTGACGCCTCAGAGCTACGAGCAGGTCGAGACCCGGCTTCGCGTCGAGTACAGGCTCTCCAAGTACGACGAGGTGGAGTTCCTGGTCTCTCGCTCGTGGATCGAGTGGCCTCCCAGACCGAGGCTCTCCGGCAACGTCGAGCCGGACGGGGACTACCCCGAGGTCGGCTCGGCGGCGGTCCCGTCGTACGCCATCGGCGCGGCGGCGACTCACAACTTCAACGACTGGCTCAAGGTGACCGGGTCGGTCGTCTACTACGACGGCTTCCTGTGGATGTTCGAGGACGGCACGTTCACCGTGATGGACGACCATGCGTTCCGTTACTGGATCTCGATCTCGGACCGCATCTCCGAGCATCTCTCGCTGAGGCTTCGCTGGACCAACAACCAGGCGTGGCCGCTGACCTACGTCGACGCTCGGGAGTACAACGAGAACCCGGGGGGCAACCCCGAACCCGACGCGTGGTACGTGCGGAATGACGCGAGCAACTTCCGCGTGCAGCTCGACTACTCATGGTAGCGCCGGGGGAGCAGACGATGACGCAGAGACGACAGAGGGACAACACGGGGAGGACGATCATGCGACGAGGAGTGACGGTGGCTCTCGCTCTCCTGGCCGTGGCCGCGCTTGCGTGCGCGGCGTCGGCCTATACGTACGGCGAGGGTGAGTACGGGACGCTCCTGCGTGCGACCGACGCGCGGTCGATGGCGCTGGGCGGCTCGGGGATCGCCTCCGCGGAAGGGGCGCGAGGACTGGCGCTGAATCCCGCGCTCGTCGGGAAGGCGCAGGGCATCGATGTCATGGTGACGGCGAAGGTGGTCGGCGCCGAGGAGTCGCGCGAGGTCCCGCTCTACGACAGCTTCGAGGGGATCATCGATTACAACACGTACGCGATGAACTCGAACCTGTACGACGGATACATGGGCGCGGTCGCGTGGCGTCCGAGCGGAGGCTTCGAGTGGGCCCCGGCCGTCGCCGTGGGGTACGGGCCGCGACTCGACATGCGGTACAACTACCACGTGCAGTACCGCGACTCGGACACGCAGGCCGAGCCCGCGGACAAGATCCTGTACGACTACTGGACGGAGAACGACGGCGGCGTGAACGCGTTCTCGGTGGCCGTCTCGCAGGAGATCATCGACGCGCTCTTCGTCGGCGTCGGGGTCGATTTCCTGCGCGGCGACGCGGACGCGGAGCAGCGCTGGGTCTATCCGGAGGACTCCGAAGAGGAGGACGCGGAGATCTGGTCGAGCTACGACGAGCTCGCCGGGACGCAGTTCTCGGTCGGGCTGCTCTCCAGTCAGCTGCATCGGTTCGACATCGGCCTCGTCTACCGGTCGAGCTTCACGCTGTCGGGCGACTACAGCATCGAGGACGCCGAGGGCGGCGTCGACGAAGGTGATTTCGAGTCCAAGTACCCGGACGAGATCGCTTTCGGTCTCCAGTACCGCCCGCGGAACGAGCTC
Organism: uncultured bacterium; assembly: GCA_964487295.1. GTDB lineage: Bacteria > Joyebacterota > Joyebacteria > Joyebacterales > Joyebacteraceae > JAPEKQ01. The sequence continues at coordinate 39,526 of CAZAQL010000003.1, forward strand.
ATGACGACCGTGAACCTCGATGTCGTCTACACGAGGTGGTCCGACTTCGAGACCGACCTGGCGGAGGATCTGGATTTCGACGACACCGTCGAGTACCGCGCGGGCGTCGAGCACCAGTTCTTCGACAATACGCAGGCGCGATTTGGATTCTCGTACCAGCCGGCGTACTTTGATAAGCACACGACGCGCACGGCCTTCTGTTTCGGGCTCGGCCTCGACGTGCTCGGCGTCAGGGTCGACGTCGGCGGTCAGATGGGCGTTCGCGAGTACGGGATCGAGGAGGGTCGCCTCCGCGAGACGACCACGGTCGGAACCGTTACGGTCTCGCACACGTTCTAGCCGGGAAGCCCGGTCGGCCCGGGCGCTCGACCGACGGGCGAAACGCGCCCCGGGGGTGAGCCGCGCACGGCCGAGTCCGGGAAGCTGCGCACCAGTGAGGAGCGACACATGAAACCAGGAGGAATGAGCGCGCGGATCGCGCTCGCGGCGCTCGCCGTCGTCGTGCTGGCGGCCCTGGCCGCCGGCGCCGACTCGGGCGGCATGGATGTCCTGCGCCTCTCCGTGGTCTACACGAACGACATCCACGGCGGCATAGACCCCTCGGGGGCGACGTTCATGAACCGTGAGTTCCCGCCTCCGCTCGGGGGAGCCGCGTCCGCGGCCGCCTACATGGAGCAGCTTCGCGCCATGGCGGACCGCGACCAAGACCACTACGTCCTGCTCATGGACCAGGGCGACATCTTCCAGGGGACGCCGGTCGGCAACTACCAGAAGGGCGAGTCCGTCATCAGGTACTTCAACCTCGTCGGGTACGACCTCTGGACGGTCGGCAATCACGACTTCGATGAGGGCGGCGAGAATCTCTGGCACCTCATCGACATGTCCGAGATGCCGGTGCTCTCAGGCAATCTCGTCTGGGCGGAGACCGGTGAACCCGTCGAGCACGTCGACCGGTATCTCATCAAGGAGTACAACGGGATCAGGGTCGGCATCATCGGTCTGACGACGACCGACACCCCCAGGATGGCCTTCCCCGAGCACGTGGAGGGAGTCGAGTTCCTGCCGGCCATCCCGACGACCGAGGAACTCGTCGCCGAGGTGCGGGAGCAGGGCGCCGACATCGTCATCGTCTCCGGTCACATGGGGCTGCCGTACGATCCCGAGGAGGGGTACGGGCAGATCCTCGAGGACGAGGAACGCGAGGAGGCGGGCGTCCGCGAGCCGCTCGAGGAGCGTAAGTGGGGCGCCAACGCGATGGAGATCGGCCACGAGGTCGAGGGTATCGACGTGTTCTTCGGCGGGCACATCCACAAGGGGTTCGACGAGCCGTGGGAGGACCCCTCGACACACACGCTCTTCTTCCAGACGTACGGGCGCGGGTCCGGCGTCGGGCACGTCGACCTTCTGATCGACAAAGAGTCGAAGACGTTGCTCGGCTACGAGCTGCCCTCGTATCGGGGCGGGCTCATCACGCTGTTCGAGGACGAGTGGTGGCCGGAGGAGGAGCTCGCCGCCGTGATCGACGAGATGGTGGCCGAGGCCGAGGCCGGTATGGACCGCGTCATCGGCACGGCGGCCGTTGATCTGACGAGAGGCGGCGAGGGCGAGACGCGCATGGGCAACCTCGTCTGCGACGCGATGCGCGAGGAGGTCTCCGCGGACTTCGCGTTCACGAACCTCGGAGGCATCCGCGATGAGATCCCGGCGGGGCCGGTCACGCCGCGCCAGGTCTTCCGCGTGCTCCCGTTCGGCAACAGCCTGGTCGTTTTCGAGATCGACGGCAGGCTTCTCAAGGAGATCATCGAGTATCGAATAAGCGACGACCACCACGGCGTCTACATGTCCGGTGGAAGGATCGTCTACAACAAGACGCGCCAGGACTACGATCGCGTCACCACCTTCGAGGTCGGCGGCGAGCCGTGGGATCCCGACAGAACCTACCGGGTCGTCACGACCGACTTCCTGGCCGCCGGGAACGCGGGGCTCTACATGCTGCCGGGCATCCCAGATGACCAGACGATGAGAACGTCCACGACGTGTATGGACGCAGTCGTGCACTACATCGAGCGGCACTCGCCGATCCGCAACACGACGGATGGCCGCTGGGCCCGCGACGACAGCGCCGAAGTCGATCCGGAGCTGCTCGAGGCGATGGAGGGCATGGAGCCGCTCGCGCCTCCGGAGGAGGAGACGAGCGGTCCGTACGAGTAGCAGGGTCGTTCGGTGGCGCCTCGTCCCCGGTTGGTGTTCTCCGGGCGGGAGTCGCCGGCGACGGGGTCGTCCGGAACGAGACCTTCGGTATCGGCCCTGCGGCAAGCCGTTGGTGTGTGAGAAGCACGCATGCTGCATGTGAGTGATGTCGCCCCGTCCGGCGCTAACCCCGGGCGGGGCGGCGCTTTGGGGCTTGGGACGCCTAACGACGCATGCCGCGCGGAATTGCGCTGCCAGCTTCGGATCGGCGGACGCTGGACAAGTCATGCTGCGTGTGGTATAATCCGAGCGTGGAGACAATCACCTCTCGCGCGTCGCCTTGGGCTGGCGGTGCGCGAAGAGCACAGGATACCTCTGTCCAAAGGAGGCGAGGGAAGCGTTTTGGTGCAGCATCGCGCAACCGGCGTTCACACACTGGGACGGCACACCGAAGGAGGTCCCTTCATGTTGAGACAGACCCTTGCGGTCGCCATGGTTCTGCTCCTGGGCATCGGGACGGCCGCGGCGGACATCGTGATCAACGAGATCTATCCGAACCCGCCCGGGAGTTACGACGGCGCCGAGTTCATTGAGATCCACAACACCGGCGCGTCGGCCGTCGACATCGGCGGCTACGTGCTCTGCGGCCCCGAGTACGATCAGCTCTGCGGCGGCGAGGACCGCTGGCAGTTCCCGGTCGGCACCTCGATCGCGGCCGGTGACTACATCATCGTCGCGAAGGACGCGCACGACGGCGACGACGGCTTCTTCGAGGTCTTCGGGTTCGACCCGGACTTCGAGATGTACGACTCGTCGGCCTCGTTCGACAGCGACTACCTCTTCGTGCCGAATCTGATCCTGCTCGATCCGGATCCTGCGACGAACTACAGCGACGAGATCGGCCTCGTCGGGGGCAACGGCTACGGCATCATCTGCGGCTCGACGAGCCACGCCGATGTCGTCTACCTCTACGAGACGGCGCAGCTCACCACGGTCGTCGACCTGGTCGAGTACATGGACCCGTTCTACTGCACGGGCGACCCGTGCTTCGGCGACGACGGACTCGTGGACAACGCGTTCCAGGGTATTCCGTTCCTCGGCAACACGCTCGGCCGCGATGAGCTCAGCACCGATACGGACAACTCGAACGTGGACTGGGCCTTCCAGGCTCCGACGCCGGGTGCCGTGAACACGCCGAACACCCCGCCGTGGGTCCGCAGCGTCCGGTACTCCCCGATCCCGCCGACGTCGCTCGACAACGTCGAGATCTCGGCGATCATCACCGATGACGGCACGATCGACTCCGTGAACGTCTACTACAACATGGAGACGACGGGCAGCGGCTGGATGGCGGTCGCGGCGACGAGCCCCGACAGCGTCTACACCGCGCAGCTGCCGCTGATGCCGGACGGTGAGCAGGTTGGGTACTTCGTCCGCGCCATCGACAACAACGGCGCGAAGATGGACTACCCGGCCGAGGGGTTCAGCGGTCCGTACCACCTCTCCATCGGCTACACGGATATCTACGACATCCAGTACGTGGATGAGGGCTTCGACGAGTCGCCGAAGGTGGGACAGGCCGTGAACGTGACCGGCATCGTGACCGCCGGCATCGGTGATTTCTCGAGCGCGTTCTGCATGATCCAGGAGGGCAACGGTCCCTTCGAGGGCGTCAAGGTGTACGGAACCTACGACGTGCCTTTCGAGGTCAACGTCGGCGACGAGATCTCCGCATGCGGCACGGTCACCGAGTACTACGGCGAGACCGAGGTCTACCTGCACTTCGACGAGGCCTTCGTCGTTCACTCGACCGGCAACGCGACGAGCTACGCGTCGGTGACGACGGGCGATCTCTACCCCGAGCCGACCGGAACGCCCGCCTACCAGGCCGAGCCGTGGGAGGGGCAGCTCGTGAGCGTGACGAATGTCACGGTCACGGCGGAGCCCGACGGCTACGGTCAGTGGTACATCGATGACGGCACGGGCGGCGCCCAGGTCGACGACTACGGCTACTACAGCTACGTGCCGCAGCTCTTCGACGTGCTCGACGAGGTTCGTGGCCCCGTGATGTACAGCTACGACCAGTACAAGATCGAGCCGGTGACGGACGAGGACATCGTCGGTCCGCCGAGGATCTCGACGGTCCGCTACACGCCGATCCCGCCGACGGCCGGCAACGTGACGGTCACGGCCGACATCACCGACAACCAGGGCATCAGCTCGGCGACGCTCGTCTACAAGGAGCGCGACAGCGGCACGTGGTCGCAGACCGCCATGTCCCCGACGCGCGATGGCTACTCGGCCACGGTCGGTCCGTGGTCCGACGGCGACGAGATGATGTACTACGTCACCGCCTCCGACGGCGCCATGGATGCGCGGACGCCCTCGGTCGGCTCGTACAGCCTGTACGTCGGCATGCTCGACATCTACGACATCCAGTACGTCGCCGACCCGGTGGCGAACGACGTGTCGCCGTACGACACGCTCGCGGTCAACACGCAGGGTATCGTGACGGCCGAGCCGGGTGTCTACAGCGACTACTACTTCATGATCCAGACCAGCGGCGGCGGTTGCTGGGACGGTATCAAGATCTACGATCGCACCGGCAGCGTGACCTTCGAGCGGGGTGACGAGATCACCGTCTCCGGAGAAGCGCAGGAGAACTTCGGCGAGACGGAGATCGCGCTCCACTTCCCGGAGGCCGCGGTTCTGGTCGCCTCGAAGGCGGCCGATCCGGCTCCGCTGTCGATCAATACGGTCGATCTGCAGACGAAGTCGACCGCCGAGTGCCTCGAGGGCGTGCTCGTGCACGCCGAGGACGCCACGGTCGAGGTCGAGGATCTCGGCTTCGGCGAGTGGGCCATCTCGAACGGCGCCGCGAGCGACACCTGCCGCGTGAACGACGATGCGTACTACACCTACGCGCCGGTTCAGGGCGACAACGTGTACGTTCTCGGAACCGTGTCGTTCAACTACGGCAACTACAAGATCGAGCCGCGCGGCGATGCGGACATCGCCGTGAACCCGGTCGGCATCGACGACCCGGTCACGTCGAAGCTCGGTCTCGCGCAGAACATGCCGAACCCGTTCAATCCGAAGACGACCATCGCCTTCAACCTGCCGGCGCCGCAGGACGTCCGCATCGACGTCTATGACATCGCCGGCCGCAAGGTTGTCACGCTGATCGACGACAACCTCGGTGCGGGCGATCACTTCGTGGAGTGGACCGGCCGCGACGCCGACGGACAGCGCGTCGCAAGCGGCGTCTACTTCTACCGGATGCAGGCGGGTGAGGAGGAGTTCAGCAGGAAGATGGTGCTTCTGAAGTAGCGCCATCGGTCAATGGTCGGGGCCGGCGGCGATGAGCCGCCGGACTCCCGACGATGGATGGAAGCACGGAAGGCCGGGGTGGAACGCATTCTGCTTGATTGCGCTCCTCACCCCGGCCTTCGTCCATCTCGTTGACGGCAGAGGAGCCCCGTCCCGAGGTTCTCCCCGGCATACCCCGACGCGCCCCGACGCGACCCGGGACGCCCGGCACCCCGGCACGGCCGGGCCGCCCCCCACGCCGACCACACCCCACATACCCCGACGCGCCCCTCGTCAGAGGACCGATTCACACTATCTCAGGGAGGTGCGGGATGCGGACTGCACGTGTCGTGGCGCTGTCGGTCGTTCTCTTCGCGGCGACGGCATGCCCGGTCTGGGCCGGTGTCGTCTTCAACGAACTCATGGCCGACCCGGCGAGCGACTGGTCGCCAACGGACGGCGACGACGTGTACGACTCGCTCGACGACGAGTGGGTCGAGCTCTTCAACAGCGGACCCGGGCCGGTCGACATGACCGGCTGGAGGATCCGCGACGCGGTCTCGGATTCGAGCTGGAAGTTCGGCTTCAGCGGGACGCTGGCGCCGGGGGACTTCATCGTGATCTTCGGTAACGACGCATACGCCTGGGAGGATGCGAACGGGTTCACCCGAAACGGCCTCTCGCTCAACAACAGCGGCGATACGATCGAACTGGTCAGGCCGGACGGCGTCGTCGCCGCCTCGATCGAGTACACGAGCGCCCAGGTCAGGGACGACTGCTCGCTCGGGCGGTCGCCGGACGGGGGAAGCGAGTGGGTGCTCTTCGACGGTCTCAATCCGACCGATCCACCGGCCACGGGGCTGGAGCCGACGCCGGGAGAACCGAACTTCGGCTCCCCGGTCGAGGAGCGGACCTGGGGACGGATCAAGGCGCTCTACCAGCGCTGACGAAACCGGGAGACGACGGACCCCGGGGCGGACCAGGGCGCAGCGCCGGCGCAGACCCTTCCGGGGAGTGAGCCGGTCTGCGGTCGGGAGCTCGACCGGAGGACGCGCGCCGGGCCCTTCGAGGGCCCGGCGCCGTTTCGATTGACCCCTCCGATGCGGGTTCCTATACTGCGGGTGATGCACCGGTGGGCTCTTGCGTCATGATGCGCGGCGAGAACCGGTCGATCCGGGCCTGCACGCGTGACGGGAAACCGTGACGACCGGGTCCATTCTCCTGGCAGAGGGCAGTGGGGGTACTGTGGCGCTTCAGTTCGCGCTCTTCACACTCGGCACCGCCGTCATCTTCGTGAGCGGCAGCCGGCTGCCCGCGCACGGCAAGGTCCTGGCGGACCGCCTCGGCATCTCCGCGAGCGCCGTCGGGCTCTTCGTGCTGGCGCTCATCACGTCGCTGCCCGAGCTCTCCGTCACCGTCTCGGCGATGCTCGCCGAACGGGCGCCGAACCTCGCGCTCGGCAACATCCTGGGCAGCAACAACTTCAATATCACGGCCATCGCCGGCCTGGAGTTCGCGCTCGTCGGCGGGGGCCTGCTCGCACGCACCGACGGCCGCCGCTTTGCGAGGACCTGCGGACTGCTTGTGGTGATGACCTTGATCGTCGGCGCGGGCGTGCTGCTTGCGGGTCGGATGCCCGTCCCGGCGCTCGCGGCGCCGGCATTCAGTCTCCCGCTCGTTCTGCTCTTCGTCGGCGACTCGGTCGTCAATCGTCGACGCAGAGGGCCGCGCGCTCTGCCGGGAGCGGATGACGTTGAGGAGGCTGTGGCTCATGAGGGTGTCGGCGCGGCGGCCCTTGCGTTCGCGACGCTCTCGGCGCTCGTCATCGCGGCCGGCGTCGTCATCTCCAGAAGCGCGGCCGTGATCGCGGCGCATCCGTTCGGAGACGGCGTGGTGCTCGGAGAGACGTTCGTGGGGACGCTGCTCGTCGCGGTCGCGACCTCGCTTCCCGAGGTGACGGTGGCATCCGCCTCCATCCGCCGGGCGGGCTCGCCGGACATGGCGATCGGGACGCTGCTCGGGAGCAACAGCATCAACATCATCGTCTTCGCCGTCGGCGCTCCGCTCCTTCTCACGGCCGGTTCCGAGACGGCCTGGTCGGGACTGGACGTTGTCAACATCGTGAACGTGGTGTCCGGTCTGCTGCTCACACTTCTGGTGCTGGCCGGGTTGCGGAGCCGCTTCATCCATCGGAGCAAGGCGCGGGCGCGCGCTCTCGCTCTCGCTCTCGTTCCGCTCTATCTTCTGACCCTCTGGATCGTGCGGCAGGGCGTCGCGAACTGAGCGTCATCGCGCGGCGACTGTGTGAGCGAGCGGGCCCGGGTGGTGTCCGTGCGCAGGCGGTTCCGGCGCGGCCGAAGGTCTCGCGCGGCTCCGTTTCACCCCCGGGTGGCGGCGTCTCACGCAGGGGAATCGGCGGCTCGCGGGCATGAGATTCCGTCGCCGGCGGGCATCCTGTAGGCTCATCATGAGTCGAAGTGACGGCGCGTTCGCCCATCGAAGGGACGCAGAGCGGACCGCCGCGCAGGAGTGACCCGGGGTCGCCGAGAACAACCCGCCTCGCGCGGGACACGAAGGGGGTTCCTGATGCAAGCGCGGCTGACGATGGACTACTGGGGTCTGGTGACCCGATCGTTCCACATCCTCTGGAAGTACAAGTTCCTCTGGTTCTTCGGGTTCTTCGCGACGGCGGGCGGCGGGAGTTCCGGCAATCTCGCGGAGTGGTCCGAGAACAGCGCGCCGGCCATTCGTGAGTGGATGTTGCCGCGGCTCGAGGTCATCGCGCTCGTGGTCATGGTGCTGACCGTGCTCTGGTTCGCCTTCTTCGTCATGGGGCTGCTCTCCCGCGGCGCGCTCATCGGCAGCATCGCGCACGCGGAGCGGGAACACGACATCAGGTTCGGACACGCATGGAGCATCGGCATCCGGAACTTCCTCAAGATGCTCGCGCTTCTCGTGCTCGGGTTCATCGCGTTCGCCATCGGCGGGTTGATCTTCGCCGTGCCGGTCGTGCTGCCCCTGTTCGGCGAGGCCTATGCCGTGTCCATCGCGATCGGTCTGCTCCTGCTCCTGCCGTTCCTCGCGTTCTGCTTCGCTCTGGCGTTCACCGTCACCTACGCGGAGCGGGAGGCGGTCCTGCGGAACCAGGGCATATTCGCGAGCCTGGGGACCGGGTGGGAGCTGACCCGCAAGTACTTCTGGCAGTCGATGGTCGTGTGGCTCGTGTCGCTGGTCTCGGGCCTGGTCTTCGCGCTCTGCATCATCGCGGCGCTCGTTATCCTGGCCGTGCCGTTCATCCTGCTCGGTCTTCTGAGCCCCGTCTTCGCGCTCGCGATCGGCATTCCCATCGGGCTGGTCGCCATCCTCGTCATCTCCGGGGCGCTCGGGACGTACGACTATTCGCTTTGGACGCTGGCCTACATCCGGATCCGCGACCATCACGACGGACTGGACGCGCAGCCTCCGTCCCCTCCTGTGGAGGCGTAGTGACCTGGAGGCGCCCGGAACGCGACATGGCCGACATGGGAAGGCTGCTCACGGAACAGCGGAACCCGCGCTCGGCCGACCTCGACCGGCTGAGTCCGCTCGAGCTCGTCGACCTCATCAACTCGGAGGACACCACGGTCCCGGCGGCGGTCTCCCGCGAACGCGAGGCGATCGCCGCGGCCGTCAAACTGGTGGCGGGACGCCTCGGCAGGGGTGGCCGGCTCATCTACGTCGGCGCCGGGACGAGCGGCCGCCTCGGCGTGCTCGACGCGGCCGAGTGCCCTCCGACGTTCGGCACCGATCCGGAGCAGGTCCAGGGCGTCATCGCAGGGGGGTACGACGCGCTCGTACGTGCCCAGGAGGGTGCGGAGGATGAGGAGGAGGGGGGCGCGCGCGATCTCGGTGAGCGCGGCGTCACGGAGGACGACGTCGTTCTCGGCATCGCTACGAGCGGAGTCACGCCCTACGTCCACGGAGCGCTGACGGCCGCCCGAGAGTCGGGTGCAGGGACGATCTTCCTCTCGTGCAGTCCCATCGAGCCTGATGCGGTCTCGGTGGACGTCGTCATCAATCCGTTGACCGGTCCCGAGGTCGTGACGGGCTCCACGCGGATGAAGGCGGGGACGGCCACGAAGCTCGTCCTGAACACGATCACGACCTCGACCTGGGTGCTTCTCGGGAAGACCTTCGGCAACCTGATGGTCGATCTGACCGCGACCTGCGACAAGCTCCGCGACCGCTCCTGCAGAATCCTCGTCGAGACCGCCGGTGTGTCGTACAATGAGGCGGCGGAGATCATGGAGAGGGCCGGCGGCCACGTGAAGCTCGCCATCGTCATGGCGAGGACGGGGCGCGATCGCGCGAGCGCCGAGCGCCTGCTCGAGGAGAACGGCGGCCACGTTCGTGAGGCGCTGGCGGCGGCCGGCGTCGACGCTGACCCCGGCGGTCCGGGCGGGTCCGGCTCGTAGTCGGGCCGTGGCGAGCGGCGACACGCGCTGTCGCGGTCGCGACGACACTCTCGCATCAGTTCACCACTCACTCCTCACGGAGCGCGCGGCGCCGTGGCATCCATCGTCGTACACGGCGGCGCCGGAACCTACGACCCCGGCGCCGAACACGAAGAGGCCCTGGTCCGGGCGTGCGAGCGGGCGGCGTGCGTGCTCGCCTCCGGCGGGAGCTCCTGCGACGCGGCCGTCGAGGCGACCGTCCTCATGGAGGACGCGCCGGTGTTGAACGCCGGCTACGGATCCTCGCTCAACCTCGACGGCGAGGTGGAGAACGACGCCTCGATTATGCTCGACGACATGTCGTGCGGAGCGGTCGCTGCGCTCCACGGCATCGCGAACCCCATCCTCGCCGCCCGCTACATCATGGAGCGTACCGACCACGTGCTCGTCGTCGGCGCCGGCGCGGACGCGCTGGCGCGGAGGATCGGCCTCGCTGAGAGGGACCAGCGGAGCCCCGCCCGCGTTGAGCGATACGAGAGGGCGCTCGCGAAGCTCGAGCGGGGGGAGGATGTCCACTTCATGCCGCGACTGCGAGAGCTCTATGGGGAGCTCCGGTCCGATCCCGGCTGGCGCGACCGCGATCCCGAGAGCGGCACCGTCGGAGTCGTCGTGCGCGACGACGACGGTCGCCTCGCCGCGGCCTCGTCGACCGGCGGCATGATGCTCAAGCTCCCCGGGCGCGTCGGCGATACGGGCGTCATCGGCGCCGGGACCTACTGCGACCGGCGTGGCGGCGTCTCGGCGACCGGACATGGCGAGCCGGTCATACTGCACGGGATGGGACGCGCGCTCGTCGAGGCGTTCTCTGAGCTCGGCGGCGCCGGCGCGATGGACAAGGTGATGCGGGTCGCGGTCGACGGCGGGTTCGAGTTCGGTCTCATCGGGATCGGCGCGGGCGGAGAGGTGGCCGTCGGCTACTCGACGCAGGCGATGAGCTGGGCGGCGCTCGAGGACGGGGGTTTGAGGACGTTCCTCTCGCATCCTGTGCCGCGGAGCAGCCGGGCGATCCTCTGACCGAACCCGCGTCCGGGTGCGCCCGGGCAACCTGCACGGCGCCGCCGCGCGCCGCGTGGCGAACCGATACGAACGGAGGACCTGTGGGCAAGCCGAGCTCCAGCGGTCGCCTCGTGAAGAGACTCACGAGCCTTGCATCCAGGGACGAACGGCTCGTGGTCGGGCTCATGTCGGGAACGTCCGCCGACGGGATCGACGCGGCGCTCGTGAGGTGTCACGGGTGGGGCCACTGGCTCGAGTCCGAGCTCCTGGGTTTCACGTGCGTTCCGTACGAGCCGGGACTCGCCGAGCGGCTCGGGCGCGCGGCGCACACGAGTGTCCCTGAGCTCGCGCGCCTCAATTTCGACGTGGGGGAGGCGTTCGCGTCCGCCGTGCTCACGCTCCTCAGGTCGTCGGGCATGCGGCCGGACGACGTACATCTGATCGGCTCCCACGGGCAGACCGTGTGGCACGAGCCGCCCGAGGGCGGCCGCCCGGGCGCGACGCTCCAGATAGGTGAGGGGGACGTCATCGCCCGGAGGACGGGCGTGGTGACCATCTCCGATTTCCGGACCGCCGATGTCGCCGCCGGCGGCTCAGGCGCGCCGCTCATCCCGCTCGTCGACTGGCTGATCTTCCGCGAGCCCGGCACCGCGCGACTTATGCTCAACATCGGCGGCATCGCCAACGTGACCTGGGTCGTCGAGGACCTCGCCGGAGTCCGGGCGTTCGACACGGGGCCCGGCAACGCGCTGACCGACGAGATCGCCCGCCGGGCCACGCACGGCCACGAGTGCTGTGACGAGGACGGCGCGGCCGCGCTGCGCGGGACGGTCCACGAGGACGCGGCGGCGGAGTTCCTTTCGCGCGCGTACTTCGCCGCCAGGCCGCCGAAGTCGACGGGCAAGGAGCTCTTCGGCCGGGACGCGGCGCGCGACCTCGCGGAGCTCATCCACGGCGGGAAGGGGCGGGAGTGGTTCAAGGGCGCGGACGCACTCTCCCGCGACGAGGTCGATGACCTGCAGGCGACCGCGGCCGCCGTGACCGCGCGCTCGGTCCGCGAGGCGGTGCGCTTCCTCCCCGACAGCCCCGCTATCGCCGAGGTCGTCGTGAGCGGCGGGGGCGTGAAGAACCGGGCGATCATGAAGATGCTCACCGAGGCGTTCGCGCCGGTGCCGGTCCGCAGCCTGGCCGACGTCGGCGTCGACCCCGATGCCAAGGAGGCGATGGGGTTCGCGATTCTCGCGAACGAGACGCTCGGCGGCGGGCCGGGCAACGTCCCGGCGGCGACTGGC
>CAZAQL010000004.1:0-8639 GCA_964487295.1 uncultured bacterium
CTGACCGAGCTCGTCGGTCCGGTGGAGCACGGTGAGGAGGTTCGTGTCCCCCTCCTTCGCCGCGCGGCAGACCCACGAGAGGCGTCGAACGGCGCGGCCGAGAGCGTTGCCCCAGACGGCCACAACGATGAGCGCGGGGACGATGACGGCGCCCAGGACGATCTGGATGATGGTTGGGGGCGTCCCGCCGAGGTACATCGCGAGCAGTACGACGTCGTGGACGATGAGCACGGCCGCGACGAGCGTCACGAGCTTGATCTCTATCGATGGACCGCCGCGTTCCATGCCCGGGTGACTCCTCGTCGGTGTTACATCCTGACTGATTGCGCCGTCTGTGCGGCCGTGGGACGCCGGCACCGCTCCGCTGTCGTGCAACGAGCGTGCCAGCGAGGGAGCGCCCGACAGGCGAGCGTCCCCGGCGCGAGACCACCTAGTCCAGCCGGTAGAGCTCGGGCCGGCGGTCGCCGCGGATGTTGTTCCGGGGGGTGATCTGCTTGTCGCGCGCCTCAGCCGGATCGATCTTCTGCACGAGCACGGCCTCGCCCGTCTCCCCGGCGCGCTCGAGGATCCGCCCCCTCGGGGTCACGATCTCGCTCTGTCCCGTGAAGGTCAGCTCCATCCCGGCCCTCCGCTCGGTCCCGACGCGGTTCGACGTGACGGAGAAGACCCGGTTCTCGATCGAGCGGGTCACCATCGCGTCCTGGCAGTACGGCAGGACGAGATTCGTCGAGTGGCAGAGGATGTCCGCTCCCAGGAGCGCCAGGGAACGGGCGATCTCCGGGAAGATCCAGTCGAAGCAGATCATCATGCCGAGCTTGACACCCTGCACCTCGACGACCGCCGGCGGGCGGTTCCCCGGCTGGAAGATATCCTTCTCGGTGTTGAACAGCTGGATCTTGCGATAGACGGCGCGCCGGCCGTCTGGAGCGATCAGAAGCGAGGAGTTGAAGAGCCCCTCCTCGGCGCGCTCCGCGAACCCCAGGATCATCGTGGCGTTCTTCGCGCGAGCCTGCTCGGCGAGCCCGTTGAAGACGGGGTCGTCAGGGGACTGAGAGAGTCCCAGAGCCTCCTCGGTCGACTCGAACAGGTATCCGGAGAGAGCGAGCTCCGGCATCACGAACAGGTCCGCGCTCACGGGCTCGACCAGGGCCGCCAGCCGCGTCGCGTTGTCCGCCACCTCCCCGAAGCCGGGCTCGAACTGAACCGCCGCCACGTTCATGAGTTTGCCGCCTTCCGTCATCGCGCGGCCGTGAGCGCTCCGCGACGCCGATGCAGTTCGCGTCGGCGACCCGCGAGGCGCCACACGCTCCGCGGCCGGTTTCACAATGTACGCGACTTGGCAGGGAGTAACACCCCGCCCGACCGCGTTTTCCCTCATTCAGTCGACCGGTGCTCCCGGTGGCACGGCTTCTGCATTTCTCCCTGGGAAGCCGCGGAACCTGGGCCTTCCCCGCTCCGGCACCCGCCGGAGGCGCGCCCGCCGGCGGCCACGCCCGACCCGAATCGACCCGGGCGACCATGACGAAACCGCTGTGGCACACGCTTTGCATTCCTGAGTCCGCGAACACCCGACGCTCTCGGGCACCACTTCAGGACCGAACGACGGAATCGAGGGACCGTGAAGAAGGCACAGACCCGCACGACCAGACGTTCCGGCGCGCGCCGCAGGCTCGAGATCGGGGCCGACGTTCAGACCTCGTACTTCTTCATGCTGAACTGCCTGCTCCACTCGCGCATCCACACCGGCATCGAATCCAACTCCGACGTCTATGACGAGGACGTCAACGTCTACCTCGCCCATCTGCTGAACTCCCAGATCGACCCGGTGAACATCGAGCGGGTCGGGCGGTACATCGCGTCGAGCGATGACGAGCTTCACAGGATGGCGGCCGACGCATCGTCCGACCGGGAGCGCTACCAGCTCTACAAGGCCAACGCCGACTACCTGCTTCTCTCGATCGCCGTGTTCGACACGGTCGATCGGTCACGTCCGCATCTGCCGGCCGTTCTCAGAACACCCCGAGAGGTGTTCACCGCCCGGGCCGCCACGTACTACGGCCACGCCGCGTCGTACGCCTGCAAGATCCACCGAGGGTCCAACGGCATTGCACGCGTGCTCCAGAAGCTCTCCGACGGCTTTGAGAACTACGTGCGGATCCTGACCTACATGAGAGGCCAGTACCTCGGCCTGCTGAAGCGGTTCTCCGAGGGTGAGCTCTTCCATCTCGACCGCCAGATCGAGGAGATCAGACGCGGGGAGACGATCGAGCAGGTGCGCAACGATTTCCTCGAGGCGTACTCCGCGTGGCTCAAACCGGACAACGGGCGGCCGCGCGAGGAACTCAAGGACGACCTGCTCCGAAGCGCACAGCGCCTGAGCGAGATCGACCCGGACTTCGAGTTCCAGCCTCCCGCCTAGCCGCCCGGCGTCCTATCTGCTGGGTATGTAGAGCTTCTGCCCGACACTGATGCGATCGGGGTTCGCGAGGTTGTTCTCCTGCACGATCGCGTTGACCGTCACGCCGTATTCCGCGGCAATGGTCGCCAGGGTCTCGCCTCGCTTGACCTCGTGCTCGTACCCGGTCACCACCTGGCTTCGAAGCTCGTCGATGTCCGAGCGGAGTTGGGCGTTCTCGCGGGTGACCTCCTCGAGCACGATCTGCATCCGTGACAGAAGATCCTCACGATCCTCCTCGCGCCCCGTGTCGACCTCACGGATCCGCCCCTCGAGCTCGAGACCGAGCTGTTCCTGGCCGCTCCGCACGGCCTCGAGACCCCGTCCGAACTCCGTCTCGAGCCCGGCGATCCTCGTGGACAGCCCGTCATTGACGGCGCGAAGCGCCGCGATCTCGTCCTCCGCCGCGGTCAGCCTTCCGTCGAGCTCCAGGACCTTCTCCGACAGACCGGCCTGTCGCTGCGCGAACTGCTCCTCAGCTTCCCAGACGTCCCGTTTGACGGCGAGCCCGCCCGTGCCGCATCCCGACGAAACGAGCCCCACGACGAGAAAGAGCGCCACGGTCGCCGCTATGCGTGATGCGCGACGCGCGAACGCGCCGCGGAGAGTCGCTCTCGTCATGGTACCTCCCGCGCTAGCCGGAGATGATGAAGTGAGCCCGGCGGTTCTTCGCCCACGCCTCCTCGGTGCTGCGCGGGTCGAGCGGCTGCTCCTCTCCATAGCTGATGGTTCCGAGGCGTGACGCGCCGATCCCGAGCCCGACGAGGTAGCGACGCGCGGCGAGAGCACGCTGCTCGCCGAGCGCCATGTTGTACTCGTTCGTCCCGCGCTCGTCGCAGTGCCCCTCGATCATCACGTGGACCTGCTCGTTCTCACTGAGCCACTGGGCGATCCGCTGCAACGTCCCTTCGTCCGACGGGCGGATGTTGTACCGATCGAACTCGAAGTGGATGTCGGCGAACACGCTTGACGGCGGCTCGGTGTAGACCGCATCCGCCGGGGGCTCCGACTGCGGGATGTCGTCACCGGTCAGCGCAGACGTCTCCTCGACGACCTCCGGCTCGGCGATCGGCTCCTCCATGACCTCGTCCTTGCCGCCGCAACCGGAGAGCGCGACCATGCCGAGCACGGTGAACAGGCAAGCCACCAGCGCCAGGTTCCTCTTCATGACTCCTCCTCCTCGCGGGCGCATCGCGCCCCTTAGTCAGACCACGCGGGACTCAGGTAGTCCCCGACCCCGCCGGTCAACCGCACAGGTTCCCGTTCGTATACATCCATCATATACAGGTCGGCCTTGCCGCCCTGCTTCACGCTGTACACGATGTGTCGTCCGTCCCGCGCCCACGACGGGTCCTCCTTCTGACCTGAGCCCGTCGTGAGCTGTGTCACCTCCCCCGTCTCGATGTCGACAGTGCTGATCTGGTACATGCCGGAGACGCGCGTTGTGTAGACGATCAGGTCGCCGCGCGGCGACCAGTCCGGCGATGTGTTGTAGTTTCCCTGCAGGGTAACGCGGCGCGGGGTGCCCCCGGTCGCGCTCATGACGTAGATCTGAGGAGCGCCCGCCCGGTCCGAGACGAACGCGATGCGGCGGCCGTCGGGCGACCAGCACGGCGACGACTCGGTGCTGCGACCGCGGGTCAGCCGGCGCGGGTTGCTTCCATCCGCCATCAGACGGTAGATCTCCGGGTTCCCGTCCCGGGAGAGCGTCATCAGGAGCTCATCACCCCGGGGCGACGGCGAGGCGAAGCTGTTGAGCCCGGGGAACGAGCTGATCTCCTGGCCGCTCCCCGTGAGCGCCGCCCGCCGGCACACCTGGCGGTTCTCCCGGATCAACGTGTAGACGAGTTCCTCGCCGCCCGGGAACCAGTCCGGGTGGATCGCGATGGCGTCCTGGCGCGTGATCCGCCTGCGGTTCTCGCCGTCGTAGTCCATCACGTAGACCTCTTTCGAACCGGTCACACCTGAGACGAAGGCGATCTTCGTCTTGGCGATGCCCGGCTCGCCCGTCAGCTTGAACACGATGTCGTCGGAGATGCTGTGAACGGCGTCGCGCCAGAGCTCGCGCGCCCCCACGTACCGCCGTCCGAAGATGGACTTGCCCTGCGCGAGGTCGTAGACGGTCGCCTCGATGTAAACCTCCTCGAGGTCCCCGCCGATCGTCCCCTTGACGAGGATCTCGGCGCCCAGCGCCGCCCACTCCCGGAAGTCGATCGCGCCCGAGGCCCGGTCGTCCGCCTCCGTCTCGTCGACGAACTCGCGGTTCTCCACGACGCTGAAGTACCCGGAGTGGCTCAGATCGAACTCGAGGACGTCGCGAGCCGCGGCCGGGTCGACGATCGTCCCTCCCTTGAGCTCGAAAAGGGGCACCGCGACGATCACCTTCTGCCCGAAGGTCTTCGATACGTCGAGATGAACCTGCGCGTTCGCCGTCGCGCCGATCGACAGGAAGATGAGCGGCACGACGAGAAGCGCGTGCAGCGGCCGCCTGCGAAAGTCTCTTCTCATGGTGGTCACTCCTGCCTCACCGTGAAATCGATGGTCACGTCCAGGTGGTCCTCCAGGTAGTCGTCGGGAAGCGGCGGGAACGGAGCCGAGCTCCGTACTGCCTTCACGGCGGACTGGTCCACGTTCGGAGACCCGGACGAGCGCCGCACGGTCAGAAGCTCGACTGCGCCGGCCCTCGTGATGCGGAACGACACCTGGGTGCTCAACTGGCTCTGGGTCACGAGCCGCGAGCTCGGCTGCTTCCAGTTCGAGCTCGTCTTCCCCTGGATGATCGAAAGATACCACGCGTAAGGGAAACGCGCAGCAGTTACTCTCGCGCTCGCCGCCGGCGCCGCCTGCGACTGGGCAGGCTGGGGCTCCTCCGGGGTCTCCCGGCTGTCCACCTCCTGCGCGTTGAGGCGCTCGGCCAGCCGGTCGGCCAGGCTCTGCCGCTGCTCCGGCCGCGGCCTCGGTGCGACGACACGCCGCGGCTCCGGGTCCGGCTCCTCCGGGATCCGTTCCTCGACGACCTCCTCGACCGGCTCTGCCGCGGGCTCCTCGACCGGCTGATCGACTGCGGGCGGAGGCTCCTCGACCGCCACCGGTCGGATGTCGACGAGCTCCACGTTGTAGGTCTGCAACCGCATCGGTTCGCTCTCGAAGAGCCCGGGAACGAAGGGCACCACGAGAATGAGGATGATGTGCGCCACCGCCGATATGAGTAGGAAGCGGTTCATCCGGGAGTCTCCCCGTCGAGTCCGCGACGCCGGCGACACACCGGCTCTTCGCTCCTTCGGTGCACCGGTCGCCCGTCGGTTCGCCGGCTCAGCTGTCGCTCCATCACTCCGCCGGCTTCGTCGCCATCGCCAGGCGCGACAGCCCGGCGTTGCGCGCCGCGTCGAGCACCTCGACGACGCGGCCGTATCGGATGCCCTCGTCTGCCTTGACGAGAACCGCCGCGTCCGGGTTCGCCGTCTGGATGCTCCCGAGCCGGCTCTCGAGGTCCTCCATCGTCACCCTCTGGTTCTCGAGATAGACCCTCTCGTTCGCGGCGACGGTAACGGTCACCACGTCCGAGACGTCGATCTTCGCGGGCTCCGCCGTCGGCAGGCTGACGTCGATCCCCTGCTCGATCATCGGCGCGACGATGATGAAGATCACGAGGAGCGCCATCATGATATCCACGAGCGACGTCACGTTGATGTCGCCGATCGGGTCCATGTTCTGTTCATCGTGTCTGCGTCGCACGAGGCCTCCCGGCGCTACCGCTCACCGAGGTTCCGCTCCACCGTCGAGAGGAAGTCGGCGGAGAAGTTCTCCATCATCGCGGTGAGCGTGCGAACCCTGTTCATGAGGTAGTTGTACCCGGCGAGCGCGGGAATGGCCACCGCGAGCCCCGCGACGGTCGTGGTCAGCGCCGCGGAGATCCCGGGCGCCACGCTCGAGATGCTCGCGCTCCCGGTCACGTACATCGCCGTGAACGCCTTCATGATGCCCCAGACCGTCCCGAAGAGCCCGACGAACGGCGCCGCGCCGACGATGGTCGCCAGCGTGATGAGATACTTCCGCATCTCGATGACCTCTTCCGAGATCGCGCGCCCGAGGGACCGATCGATCCCGTCGATCTGGACCATTGACAGCCCGCGCGCCCCGCTCCGGCCCTGCATCACGAGCGCGAGCTGCGCCAGTCCCGCCTCGAGAACGCTCGCGAGCGGGCAGGGCGTGAAACTGGTCCGGTCGCCGTAGTGGTTGACCATCGCGTCCGGGCTCTCGCGGAACTGCCGGTCGAGTCTCTGGGATCGCGCCTGCGCCCGCCGGAGGGTCAGATACTTGTAGAGGATGATGGCCCACGCGTAGACGGACACGACGAACAGGAAGAGCACGATCACCTTCCCGACGGCGCCCGACTGCGCGACGGTCCCCACGAAGCCAGTGTTCACGCATGCCTCCTGTCTCGCCTATGTCTCCTCTGCGCTCCCGGATACCCGGTCGCGAAGATGTTCCGTCCATTGGGTCTCGATCTCGCTTATGGGCAGCGACAGTGCGTCCTCGACCGCCGTGACGGCCGGACCCGCCGCATCACCCTGGCGTCTCAGAATGTCGTGGAGCGTCTCGGCTCCGCGCGTGTCCATGACGAACCGCGCGAACGCGCCGGCCAGCGCGCTCACCGGGACGCCGTCGCCCTCGGCACGGCGGTACTCGACCGGATCGAGCAGCTCCTCAAGGGAGACACTCGCGGCGCCCATCGCGCTCGCCCCGTCCTCCGTGGCCTCCGAGGCACCCGACGCCGCCACGGCCAGACCGTCGGCGAGGAAGGGATTATACACCGTCCCGAGTGACCCGGCTGCCGACACACGCACCGCCGCTGTCGTGAACGCCGCCTCCGCGCCGTTGACCCACGCGACGTGAACCGCGTTCGCCCATTCGACCGCGTGCGCCAGGGCATGGTTGCCCGTGACCGCCAGCTTCGCATCGAGAGACGGATAGAGGTAGACGTCTATTCGCGGGATGTGCGGCAGGCCGACCGATTCCTCCGCCGTCCGCAGAGCCTCGGGCAGCCTGGTCTTCGCGTCGGCGAGCTGCGCCGCCGCTGCATTCGTCTGAAGCTCGGGGCCGTGGTGAATGACCACGTCTCCCACGGTGGCCGTCGTCCAGGCCTCGTAGGGGTCCGCGAACTGCCCGGCGTTGCCGACGCTTGAGACGATCGCCACGAGAAGGTAGAACGCGGCGAAGAGCAACCCCGCCTGGGCCGCGCGCGCCGGCCGCAGACGGAACACGTGGCGCGCCGCGATCCCGAGCAGCAGCAGGAACCACAACTGGAAGACGTCCATGTGTCTGGCGATGCTCCAGAGGACCGGTTGCCGCATCGGGTCCACGAGAAATGCGAGGTTCGCGCCCGCCGAGGGGGATCCAGTGAAGCGAACGAGACCGGCTCCGACGAGCGCTCCGATGCCCATGGGAACCGAGGCGTACGCGACGGTGCTGAAGACGACGCTGTAGCGCGCCCGCCCTCCGCGAAGCGACCCCGCGAGTCTGTAGAAGAGCGCCTCGAGCAGGAACATCAGCGGAACGACGCCGACCGACGAGATGAAGATCCACGCCAGAAAGGCCGTTCTGGTGACCTCCGGCTCTCGTCCGCTTCGAAGCGCGGCGTTCTCGAGGAAGGAGTCGAGCTGACCACCGACGACGGGGTACATGCCGCCGATGATGGAGCACAGGATCACGAAGACCAGAGGCAGCACCCAGTGCGGCCGCTCCCGCAGCCGCTCGAACGTGCGGCCCGGGAACGCGATCACGAGAGTGAGCGCCGCGACGGGATTGATCGGAGCCTGTGTCGAGATGTCCTGTTGATCCGGCATGAGCGCACCCGAGCGGGACGCCGACTCTCCCGCGAAAGCCTCGTTGACTGGGGATCTTCGACCCGCGGAGAAGGCACGACATGAACGGAGCCGCGGGCACCACTGGGGCAGACACGGCCGACGGTAACGACCGAATACGGTAGGCAAGACACTAGACCGGATGTCGCGGCGTGTCAAGGAGGGAAGGCTGACGGCCGGCCGGCTCCCCGGGCCGTCCCCCCGCCTCGCGGCCTCCGCATCGCGAGCCCCGGCCCCGGCTCATCGCGCCAGGGGACGCATCGTGCGCTCGCGCCCGCTGAACGTGGCGATCTCGGTCACCCCGGCGCGCCTGAGGTGTC
>CAZAQL010000004.1:8649-39068 GCA_964487295.1 uncultured bacterium
ATCCCGACCTGGGCCGGGGAGTGCGCGTCCGAACCAAGGGTCACGGCGACCCCCCGTGACGCGCAGACGGAGAGGAACTCGATGGCGGGATAGAGTTCGACGACGCGCTTGCGGAGCCCCGAGGAGTTGACCTCGATGGCCACATCGGCGCGAGCCAGCGCGTCGGCGGCCTCATCGTACATCCGCGTCACGGGCAGCGTCGTGCTCGCGCCGTGCTTCTTGACGAGGTCCGGGTGGGCCATCACGTCGAACCCGCCCTCCTCGACGGCCTCGCAGAAGAGGTCGAAGTACCGGACGTACATCGAGTCCGGGTCCTCGCTCCGGTATCGCGAGAGCGTCCTGCTGTCGCCGAAGTCCCATCCGTCGAGGTAGTGGACGGCGCCGTAGACGTAGTCGAACCCGTACGGCTCGGCGGCCTCCCAGATCTCGTCCATCTGCCCGCGGAAGTAGTCCATCTCGATGCCGAGGCGAATCTGGAGCTCGTCGACCGACTCCTGGAGGTCTCGGATCGTCTCGACGTAGAGCGGGAGCTCGTCCGGCCGCATCGTCAGGTGGTCGTCCCGCATCCGGAGCAGCGGCATGTGGTCGGCGAACCCGATCTCGCCGAGACCCTTCCGGATCGCCTCGCGCACGTACTCCTCGGCCTCGCCCCTGGCGTGGCCGCAGAGCCGGGTGTGGATGTGGTAGTCGACGAGCCCCGCATAGGTCTCGCGGCCGAGCTGCCGGCTCGACCGCGTCCATCGGAGTCTGCGCTTCCTGATCCCGCGCCAGGCGCGCGCGAATGCCGACACCGCCTACTCCCCTCCGTCCGTCTCGGGGGGCGGCTCGTCGCCGACATCCCCGCGGACCTCCGGTGGATCGTATCCCATTCTGCGAGCCATCTCCTCCCCGGCCTCGGTCATGCGCCGGTACAGGAAGCTCGGCGGCACGTCGTAGTCGACGGTCGTCATGGGCCGCTTCGTCACGAAGTGTATCATCTCCCCGTGGATGCTCAGCCGGTGCTCCTCGCGTTCCTCGTCGAACACCCGGGTCAGCGTGAAGTACGCCAGACCGTCGTACCCCGAGCCCTCGGCGAGGACCGACGGCACCTCCTCGCGCGACGCGACGAGGTCCACATCGATGCCCGACTCGCGCGCGAACGAGCGCATGAACCACGTGCCGGCGATCACCGCGACGGAGTCGGCCGGCTGAGTGAAGAACCCCTCCGGCGCGTCCACGTTCACGGGCATCACGGCGACCCGTGTCACGGCGCCCGCCACGGGGGCCGTCGACTCGATCGAACAGCGCACGATGCCGATCACCACGAGGGTGACGCTCAGGAGGAAGAGGATCCTGAGCCAGAGCGGCTGCGAGGAGAACCCCGCGCGACGTCCGCCGGCCCCGGCACTCCGCTCTCCGGTCTGCGAGCTCTTCACTGACATGACTCCCTCCTACTCACCCCAGGCCCGCCGGATGAGCTCCGGGTCGGGCGGTCGGGTCACCAGACTCACGACGATGAAGACGACGAGCGAGACCGCGACTCCCGGGATGAAGCCGTGGATCCCGAGCGGATTCCCACCCAGCGCGCGACCGGCGATCATCCACCCGAGCGCGACCGCCGTGCCGGCGACCATCGATGCCATCGCACCGGCCCGGTTGCCTCGTCTCCAGTAGACGCCGAGAACGACGGGCCACAGGCAGGCCGACGCGATGACGGCCCACGCGAACGCCGTGATGACGAGCACGAGGTCCGGCGGCCGGTACGCGATGATGAGCGAGATGAGGCCCGCACCGAAGCTCGCCAGCCGTCCCAGCATGACCTCGCGCCTGCCCGATCGCGGAGAGGTCCCGTGCCCGCCCTCGATCCTCCGACCGCCGCGGAGGTCCTCGACGATGGCGCCCGAGACGATGATGAGCACCGAGGCGAAGGTCGACATCCCTGCCGCCATCACGCCGGCCAGGAAGAGAGCTCCGCCCCAGGGATTGAGCACTGCCTTCGTCACCATCGGGATTGCCAGGTCCACATCGTTGCCAACAAGCGGCGGGTCGATGATCAGACGCGAGAGCGCTCCGGTCATGTACGGCAGGAGCGCCATCGCGCCGCCCAGCGTGGCGAGGATGACGCCGAGACGCAGCACGCGCGTGCTCTTCATCGAGTAGAACCGAACGAGCAGCTGCGGCATCCCCCAGACGCCGAGGCTGACGATGAGGGCGAACGATATGAGCCCACCCCACCCCCAGACGCCGGGGGTGGTCACGAAACCCGGATCGAGCTTCGCCAGCTCGATGTTCGCCGCCGTCAGACCGCCGACCCGCGAAAGCGTGGCGAAGGCGAGAAGGAGGAGCCCGAAGATCATGATCCACGCCTGAACGAAGCTCGTCCAGACGACCGCGAGGTAGCCCCCGATCGAGACGTAGATGAGGATGATGAGACCGGCGATGAGCACCCCCGTCGCGTACGGGATGCCCATGAGCCCCTCCGTGATCTTCCCCATGCCCACGAGCACGCTCACGTTGTAGACGATCATGAACGCGAAGATGATGACCGCCGAGAAGACCTCCGCGTCGCGCGCGCCGTACCGTTTCCCTATGAAGCCGGGGATGGTCATCGTGTCGAGACGCTTCGTGAACTGCCACAGCCTCCTGCCCAGGACGATCCACGCCAGCGTGCAGCCGACGAGCACGTTCGAGGCGCCGACCCAGATGGTGGACATCCCGAAGCGGTATCCGAAGGCGCCTCCGCCGACGATGACCACGGAGCTGAAGTAGGCGGCGACGAACGAGAACGCGGTGACCCAGGGGCCGACCTGGCGGCCGCCGATGTAGAAGTCCTCGGCGCTCCGCGTTCGTGTTCCCATCCAGATGCCGACGAGGACGAGCATCACGAGATAGACCGCCAGGACGGTGGCGTAGATCATGACGTCACTCATCGCGATCCTCCCGTTCGTCCTGGCGCGCCGCCCGCGCCGACCAGATGATCGCGAGCGCGATCGTAGCCGCGACGACGAGCAGCGCAGCGAAAGTCCCCCACGAGAACGCGAACGGCGCTGTCATGCTTGCTCCCCTCGAAACGAGCTTCGGCTCCCCGGGCGCCATCACGCGGCGGCGGCGCGGATCCGAAGACTAGAAGAACCTGTAGTACGCGCGCACGTATGGAGCCCAATCGTAGTCGACCGAACTGATGGGCCCGTAGCCGAATCCGGTCACGCTGATCATCGCCGACAGACCGATGCTGAAATGCTGCCCGTTGTCCCATGAGATGCCGGGACAAGCGTAGAGCCGCTGGAAGTCGGCCGGATCCTCGCTCACATAGAGCTTCGCCTCCCAGAGCAGCGTCCAGTAGCTGTCGAGCGGGTTCTCGATACTCGCGCTGGCGATCATAAGGTCCTTGAGGTCGGCTCCGCTCTCCGCTTCTCCGTTCCACCAGTAGGTCACGCAGACGTGTGCCTGCGCGTCGTCCATCCGCTGGGTGACCGCGAACCCCGCGACGAAATCCGTCGACCCGTCCGAGAGGGCGGGCTCCGACTCCGTGTCGCCCGTCGGAAGCTGCACGCCCCCGAGCAGCGCGACCCTTGGATAGCCGCCGTCCCCGCGGTAGATCTGCATCTTGGGATCGATGACGATGTCTCCGAGTCCGCCGGTGCTCTCCCCGCTTCCGTCCGGATCGAAGTCGATCCCCCGGAAGGCCAGCGGCGCCCCCACGCGGATCGTCAGCCAGTCGGTCGCCCCGTAGTAGACGCGCGGGACGAAATCGACCGCCGTGATGCCCGTCCCTTCGGGGAACTCCTCCCAACCGCCCTCATCCTCGGCGAAGAGATCCTCGTTGTACGCCCGGCTGAAGTCCCTGTAGAGAAACCACGCGTCCATCATAAAGGCACCCTGCGGGATCGTGTTCGCGCTCGCGCCGACGAGCGGCGACGCCGTCGCGGACGTGCCGATCGAGAGGCAGAGGACGAAGAGAACCATCATCGTCACGGTTCGCCTCATGCTTCCTCCTTGGACCGAAGAGGACACCATGGTCTGGTTGGGTTGATGTCGGGCGGTCGCGCCCTCGGATGTGATTCAGAAGAAGACGCCAGGGAGCGATGGGGAGGGCCGAAGCCGACCCCATTGCCCGAGGCGTTTTGACCAGTCAGCGATGCAGTTGACTGACGGAGACGAGCGTACGCTAACGGGGACCCGCGGTCAATCAAAGAGTGAGCCGTACCGGTCGACGAATGCGATCTCCGAGAGCGGCTTGCGCTCCGGTCGCTCGGTCTCAGCCTTCCTCTGCTGGTCGGTCATGAGTTCCGTACTGAGCACGTCGTGCCTGCCGACGACGATGAGCGTGATAAGCGTCATGTCCTCGGGAACGCCCAGGGCCTCCTTCGCCGACCGGTGGCCGTACCCGGCGATCGGATGCGCCACGAGTCCGAGCTCCGTGGCCCGCAGCACGAGGAACGCCGTCGCGAGACCCGCCCCGAACAGGAAGTACTCCCGCCCGTGGATGTCGCAGTCCAGGTCCTTGCGGCTCGCCACGCCGATGATCATCGAGCCGGCCGTGGCCCAGGCGTTGGTCTCGCTCAGAGCTTCGTGCAGCCGCTTGAGCACTCCGGGATCACGCGCGAACACGAACCGCCAGGGCTGATTGTTGAAGCACGACGGGGCCAGCCGCGCCGCCGTCGCCAGGTCCTCAATGAGCTCGTCCGTGATCTCGACGGGACGCAGCGCGCGATAGGCGCGCCGTCGCTCGATGGCCTCCCTGACGTGCATGGTCCCTCCTCGCGTTCGCGATGCGCCGGCGGCTCTCCGGCAGCTAGCCGGCCAGCAGAGCCCGGATGGCAGCGAGCCGGTCCGCGCGGGACGGATGATCCCGGACCGGGTTGCGGCCTCTCGTCAGCAGCGTCTCGGCGGCGCCTCGTTTCGTCCTGTGGAAGACGCCTGTGTGAAGTGTCTCCTTCATTCGAGCCAGCGCAAGAGCCTCATCGAACGAGAGCCTTGAGTCACCCAGCGGCCTTGCCAGTTCGTTGTACTCCTCGTAGCGATCGTTGAACGTCACACAGGGCTGGAGCACGTCGATGAACGCGAAGCCCTCGTGCCGTACGCCCTGAACGATGAGCTCCGTCAGCTCCCCGATGTTCCCGGAGTAGCCGCGTGACACGAACGTCGCCCCGGCCTCGAGCGCGAGCACGAGCGGGTTCAGCGGCGGCTCGGTGTTGCCGTGCGGCGTCGAGGGTCCCCTGTATCCCTCGGGGCTTAGGGGCGAGCGCTGACCGGTCGTGAGCGCGTAGACGCCGTTGTCGTGCATCACGACCGTGATGTCCGAGTTGCGCTTCGCCGCGAAGAGGAGGTGCGCCAGCCCCTCGCCCATCGTGTCGCCGTCACCGACGAACGCGATGACCTTGAGGTCCGGATTGGCCAGCTTCATCCCCTGCGCGGTCGCGACCGCGCGTCCGTGGAGTGAGTAGACCCCGGAGAGACCGAGGTAGTCGAAGATCTTCGCGTGCTGGCCGATCCCGGCCGTCATCACGATGCGGTCCCTGCCGAGGCCTTCCTCGGCGAGCGCACGAATCGCGTTCTTCGCCGCGTTGAAGATGCCGAAGTTGCCGCACCCGGGGCACCACGTGTTCTCACCGTAGGTCGTAAGCTCGTCCTGACCCGTCCAGGCCGGCTGCGTTGCGGAGTCCTCGCGTGGCTTCGTCATGAGAGCACCTCCTCAAGCTTCCGGGCCAGCTCGCTCGGGTCGAACGGCCTCCCGTCGTATCGGCGCACCGAACCCGCGGCCTCGATGCCCGCCTTCTCGCGCAGAAGCGTCTCGAACTGCCCCGTCGAGCTCTGCTCGACGACGACCGGTCGGGCGCCCCTGAGACCCTCGAGTTCCCAGACGGGGAAGGGCTCGAGATAGACCAGCTGGACAACGGCGGCGTTCAGTCCGCCGACACGGATGGCCTCGAGCACACTCTGCGTGGTGGATCCGTAGGTGAAGATGAGGGGGGCGTCCTGGTCACCGTGCCACACGACGGTCTGAAGCGTCCGCGCGTGCTCCTCGATCGCCGGGAGCTTGCGGTCGCGCTTGTCGTGCATCCGCGTGATGGCCTCGCCCTCCTCCGTCGTGATGCCGTATTCGTCGTGCTCGTAGCTGCTCCATTTGATGAGCTCGCTCGATGGCGGGAAGAGCAGGGGTGACACCCCATCGTCGACCATCTCGTATCGGCGATAGTCTCCCTCATCGGCCGGCTTCGGTTCGGCCCAGGGCGCCGAGTCGAGATCGACCTCGACGGTCGCGCTGCTCTCGGACAGGTGCTTCTCCGTGAGCAGGATCCCGATGGTCTGGAAGCGCCACGCGATATCCATGAGCTCGGCCGCCACTCGATACGCCTCCTCGAAGCCGCCCGGGGAGGCCACGACGCGCGGGAAGTCCCCGTGTCCCTGGTTCAGGGCGAACCGGAGATCCCCCTGCTCGGTGTAGGTCGGGACGCCTGTCGAGGGACCGGAGCGCGCCGACAGCATGCAGAGGAGCGGCACCTCCGCCATCCCCGCGAAGGAGAGCGCCTCCTCCATGAGCGCGAAACCGCCGCCGCTCGTCCCGACCATCGCGCGCGCCCCCATCGCGGCGGCGCCGATGGCGATGTTGGCGACCGCGATCTCGCTCTCGGGGTGCATGACGGTGACGCCGAGATCATCGTCGTGCTTCGCGAGGTAGTGCAGGAGCGACGATGAGGGCGTCATGGGGTACGCGACGTAGATGTCCAGACCGGCCGCGGCGGCGCCGAGCGCGATGGCCTGGTTTCCGAACACGAGGGGACGCTTCCGGTCGCCGCGTGCGAGCTCGAACCGGACGTCGGTGCCGCCGCAGATCGACTCGTAGATGGCTCGAGCGTACGCGACGTTGTTGTCGAGGTCGCGCGGGTACTCCTCTCGCACGAGTTCCTCGAGCTCGTCGGCGGTCCGGCCCGTGACGGCGCACAGAGCCGCAGCGCCCGCCACGCCGACCCTCAGATCCGGGTGCGGGTACTCCTTGGCCTTCGCGCGGATCGGCGCCGTCACAACCGTTCCGCTCGCCGGCGAGACCCCGTCGGGCACAGCGTCGGGATCGCAGACGAGCACCCCGCCCTCCGCGAGACTCTCCCCGTGCTTCTCGTAGCTCCTGCCGTCGAGCGCCACGATGAGCTGCGGACGGCCGTGGTGGCTCCCGAGCTCGCGCGTCGCGGTCGATACGACCGAGAAGTTGTGTCCGCCGCGGATAAGGCTCTGATAATCATCGTACTGGAAGACCCGGCGACCCATGCCGGCGAAGAGGTTGGCGGCGACGGAGCCCGCCTTCTTGACTCCCTCCCCGGCCTTCCCGGCCACCAGATAGGTGAACACGTCGTTGCTCATCGGCACCTCCGATCCTGGGTGACGCACCGCCCGTCTGCGAGCCCGCCGTGGGGACTGTCTCCGCCACGGGCTCCGCTGCAGCGCCCTTCTACGGGCCCCCGTGGGGACTGTCTCCGCCACGGGCTCCGACGAAGGGCGCGACCTACGCGGGTCCGTCCTCGGGTTCCGCCAGCGCGAGTGCGATATCTGCGAGCGTCAGTATGTCGAGCGCGTTGTGATGGAAGACCGAGAGGATGTCGCGCGCATCCCCCGTCCTCACGAAGTGATGGTAGACCCCGGGGATCTCGTCCCCCGGGATGTCGCCCGCCCGGTGACGGCCGCACAGTTCGCGCTCGAGCGTCTGAAGGCGGCAGTCCGGCAGGCGCCCTCCCCACCGCCGGCGCGCGTGGTGCAGCAGATCCACGTGCGGAGGCTGGGGGGGCTCGGTGATGCCATGATAACCGAGCCGATCGCGGAGAAGCGGCACGTCGAAGGACTTCCCGTTGAAGGACACGAGCCGTGTGGCGTCCGCGAGCATCTCGCTCCAGGACACGGCGAGCTCGAACTCCTCGGCGTAGTTCCGCGCGAAGACCTGGACCAACCGGACATCGTCGTCGAGCACCCGCATGGCCCCCAGCAGGAACACGACGCTCCCGGCGAGCCCCGTTGTCTCTGTGTCGATGAAGAGCGCTCCGGACGGGTCTGTCAGCAGTCCTCGCACATCCTCGTGGATGTCGCCTCGCGCCGCCGCGCTCCGCCGCGCGCTTCGCACCCGCGAGAGCAGCCGCCCCATCCGGGACGTCGACGTCAGATCCGCGACGCTCCGGTCGATGACGAGGAGGCCGTCGTTACGCACCACTCCGTCCAGCAGAAGCACGTTCTCGCTCCCGCCGGCACGAGCTGACTCCTCCACCCGCCGAGGCTCCCTCGGGCGCTCGAGATCCGAGAGTCGATCTCTCAGACGATCGTCCATCGTTCTCCCGCGTCCTCCGGGGACCTGCCACCCGCTTCCGTTCGACATTCCCGTCCTCACACCGCCCGGACCATGAACGCGTGGCCGCACGATCGCGCGCGTCCAGGCCTTCGGGTCGGGCTCGACGCAGCCGCTCTCAGGCCGGCATGACCCCGAGTCCCGGATCCTCCGGCAGCTTCATCCGACCGTTCTCGATACGGACCCCGACGAACGGGTCATCGGCGAGAAGCAACCCGCTGTCGAGGTCGGCCCAATCCACGAGCGGCGATATGTGCGCCGCAGCAGTGATGGCAAGCGAGCTCTCCATCATGCACCCGATCATCGTTGAGAGCCCCGCGTCGCGCGCCATGCGCGCCATCCGGACGGCCTCGACGAGCCCGCCGCACTTCATGAGCTTGATGACGATCCCGTCGACCGCGTCCTTCACCGCCGGGATCTGCCCGCTCGTCGGGCAGCTCTCGTCCGCGAAGATCGGGACGTCGGAGCGGCTTCGCACCAGGGCCATTCCCTCGATGTCGTCCGCGGGGACCGGCTGCTCGACGAACTCGACCCCGATCCTCGAGAGCGTCGCAATCCTCTCGATGGCTTCCTCCCGCGTCCACGCGCAGTTCGCGTCGACCGTGATCCGCGCGCCGGTCGCGTTCCTGATATCCCGGACGATCTCCGGATCGGTCTCGCGGTCGAGTTTCACCTTGAGCGTCGCGAAACCCGAGGCCTCGCGTGCCTTCCTGAGCATCACGTCCGGCTCGTCGAGCCCGATGCTCATGACGGTCTCGGGCGCATCTGCGGGGTCGAGCCCGAAGAGCCGGTGAACCGGCCGCTCGAAGCGCTTTCCGATGATGTCGTGCGCGGCGATCTCGATCGCCGCCCGCGCCGCCGGATTGCCCGTGCCGCCTCGCGACGTGAGCTCGGCCATGACCTCTGACTCGTGCGCGCACCGCTCGATCCTGGGCCGGATGGCCTCGAGGAACGACGTCACCGTCGCCGCCGTCTCGCCGTAGAAGCGCGACGGAGCGGCCTCGCCGATGCCGCTGAACTCGTCCCCCTTGAGCGTCACGATCACGCTGTCGCTCGTCACGCTCGTCGTCCTTGCCGTCCGGAAGACGTAGCGGGGTCTGAGTTCGATCGTCTCGAAGGTGAGCTGCATCCCGTCCTCGTCTTGCCCGGGTCCGCGGCAGCGCCGGGTCCCTTCCGGCCGATCCGGAGCCGACAGGCGCGTCCCGGGGCCTGCGACACTACCTGATGTACGGGTTCGATTGGCGCTCGCGCTCCACCGTCGTCGACGGCCCGTGGCCGGGCAGGAGCACCGTGTCGTCCGGGAGCGTCATGAGCTTCGTGCGAATCGACTCGAGCAGAACCTCCCACGCGATCGCGTCGCCCTCTGCAGCGCAGGGGAGATCGGTACGCCCGACGCCGCCCGCAAACAGCGTGTCGCCCGTGAACGCGAACCCGTCACCGACGAACGCCACACCCCCTGCGCTGTGCCCCGGCGTGTGGACCGTCCTCAGCCGCACGTCTCCGATCTCGACGATCTCCTCATCGGCGAGAAGCCGGTCCGCCGGCGCAACGTGGACGTCCATCCCGAAGAGCCTCGATGCGTTCCGGTCCGGGTCCGTGAGCTTGAGCCCGTCGAGCTCGTGGATGGCGACGGGGACATCGAGCGCGCGCTTGAGGATGTCATTCCCCTGCATGTGATCGGGATGCCCGTGCGTGTTGAGGATGAGTCCGGCGTTCACCTTGAGCCGCTCGATCTCCTCGACGATCGCGTCGATCTCGGCACGGTCCGGCGTCCCCGGGTCGATCACGGCCGCATCCCGCGTCGCGGTTGACGCGATGATGTAGCAGTTGGCCTCGGCGAAGCCTACGACCGCGCTCTCGACGATGACGCCCTCACCGACCTCGTGGGTCGACCAGTACATGGGTTCCGCTCCGATCGGGTGTGTGCTTGAGTGGGGTCAGGCGCGGGTCAGGAGTTTCGAGAGAAGCAGGCGCGCCGACTCCTTGTCCGGGATCGGCCAGGCGCCTCCGGCGTCCGGGTCCTGATGGATCGCCGGTCTCAGGATCGGGAGTCCGACGCAGGAGGGGCAGCCGTCCTCACAGCCGCATTCGCTCACGAGCTCGAGGCATCCGCGGAGCAGCTCGTCGATCCGGTTGAAGCCGCGCTCCGCGAACCCCAGCCCCCCCTCGAACCGGTCGTAGATGAACATCGTGGGGAGGCCCGTGTTGCTGCTGTCTACTATACCACCTATGTCGCGCCGGTCACACATCGAGAACAGCGGGAGGACGGATATGGCGATGTTGCGGATCCCGACCAGCCCCTCAACCGGGTTCTTGCCCTCCGCCCGCACCTCGTCCATCACCTTCTTGTCGGGAATGAACCAGAGCGCCCCGGTCTCGAGGTGCTGTGGCGGCAGGTCGAGGTTGCACCACCCGATCGAGTCGAGCTGGTAGAACTTGATCTTCTTGAAGGCCGCCGTGAGCCACGTGACCGTCGCGTCGCCGAAGAAGACACGGTTGCCGGCCCACTCGCGTGACTTCCTCTCGCGGATGATGCGAATCGACGACTCCAGCACGGGCTGGGTGTAGTAGTCGACCTCGCGCTTCTCAACGTACGCGACCTTCTGCTCAGTGTCGAGCTCGCGAACGAAGTACGTCTCGCCCTCGTGAAGGTAGACGGCCTCAGGATAGACGAGCTCGGGCGCGCTGATGGCATCGACGACGCCGATGACCGTGTTGTCCCGCGCCGCGTCGACGATGGTGAAGGTGTCGTCCGAGATCGTGCGGAGCCCCGCCTGTCTCGCTGGGTGGTCGGTCGACGACCAGTACCGCCGCCCCTCGACGTTCGACAGCTCACCGAGGTCCTCCAGTATGTGGATGATCGGCTCCGTCAGTTCGCCGAAGAGCGCGCCGTCGCGATCCGTCAGCGGAAGCTCGAAGGCCGCCGCGCGAAGGTGCTTCGACAGGATGTAGCGGTTCTCCGGGTCGATGACCGCGTTCTCCGGGTTCTGCCTGAAGAAGTACTCGCCGTGGCGCATGAGGTACTGGTCGATCGGATCGTTGTACCCGACGAGGAACGCGACCGATTCGTCGGACGCGCGGCCCGCCCTCCCCGCCTGCTGCCACGTGCTCGCGATGGTTCCCGGGAACCCGACGATGACCGCGGCGTCGAGGCTGCCGACGTCGATGCCGAGCTCGAGCGCGTTGGTGCTCGCCACGCCCATGAGCTCTCCGCTGAAGAGCTGCCGCTCGATCTCACGCCGCTCCTCCGGAAGGTAGCCGCCGCGGTATGGCTTGATCTTCTCGGCGTACTCCGGCCGCATCCTCCTGAGCGTGTCCTTCGCGTACCGGTAGATGAGCTCCGCGACCACGCGCGCCCGCCCGAACGCGATGGTCTGGAAACCGTCGGCGATGAGCTTCGCCATGAGCGTGTGCCCCTCGACGTTCGTGCTCCGCCGCTCCATCTGCGCGATGTCCAGAAACGGCGGATTCCAGAGCACGAAGTACTTCTTCCCCCGCGGGCTCCCGTCGTTATCGACCACGCGCACCGGGAGTCCCGTCATGCTCTCCGCGAGTTCCTTCGGATTCGCGATGGTCGCGCTCGAGCAGATGAACTGCGGCGAGCTTCCGTAGTGCTCGCAGACGCGGCGGAGGCGCCGGACGACGTTCCCGACGTTCGAGCCGAAGATGCCTCGGTAGGTGTGGATCTCGTCGATGACGACGTACTTGAGGTCCTTGAAGAACCGGTTCCACTTGGGATGGTACGGCAGGATGCCGGCGTGGAGCATATCCGGATTCGAGAGGATGATGTTGGCCTCGTCGCGGAGCTTGCGGCGAGTGTGTCGCGTCGTGTCGCCGTCGTAGGTCCCGGTGCGGATGACGGCGGCGAGCGCGGAGTCGAGCTCGGCCAGGCGCAGCAGCCCCTTGAGCTGGTCCTGGGCAAGCGCCTTCGTGGGGTAGAGGAAGAGCGCCTTCGAGTCAGGCTCTTCGAGCAGCCTCTCGATGACGGGGATGTCGTAGCAGAGGGTCTTGCCTGACGCCGTGCCGGTGACCACGACCACGTTCTCGCCCGCGCGGATCGCGTCGATGGCGTCGACCTGGTGCGAGTAGAGCCGCGTGACACCCGTCTTCCCAAGAGCGTCCGACAGGACCCGGGGCATCGGCTCCGCCGGCTCTCCGTACCGCGCCTCTCTCGCCGGCACGGTCTCGACGTGCGCGATCTGCCCGTCGTAGTCCCGGTCGAGCGTGAGCTTCTTGAGGAAGTCCGTGATGGTCATGGAAGGTGTCAATCCCGGTGTCTACCTTGACTCGAGAGGGAATTCGCTCCACTCGCGACCTTCGAGGCTGCGGCCCGCGCGCTTCTTGTTGATACCACCCCACTGCTTGAAGAAGAACGGCACCGAAGCAGCAAGGCACTGGTCTCGAATCTCCAGAACCCACTCGCCTTCAATAGGACGAGCACCGGGACCGGACTCGCCACCAACGATAACCCAATCGATATCTCTGAGATTCAGTCTGCCTAGAGGACCCAGCAGAGGCTCAAGAGACAGGAATTTCACGGCTGCGGGGATTCCTCGGAGGAGATCGGCTCGGTACAGATACTCCCGCGTCTCGATGCTCACACCCATCCAGATGTTCCGCGTCCACTCCAGGTACTTCGCATGCTTCGCGAGGACCTCAGCGCGCTTAGTGAGAACCTGAAACAGGTGCCAGTCAGCGCAGTTCATCGTCTGAAACGCCCGGCGGATGAACACGAGCGGCACATCCTCATGGAAGAGGTCGCTCATGGAGTTGACGAACACGTTGCGCGGCTTGCGCCATTTCAGTGGCAACTCCAACACGTGATAGTGCATGGCGAGTTCAAACCCGAGCTGGTAGTTCGGTGAACCCATCGCCTGCAACCGCCTCGCCATACGCTCCGCATAGCAGTTCCGACACCCGGGGCTGATCTTGGAGCAACCGGTGACTGGGTTCCAGGTCGCGTCAGTCCACTCTATGGAAGTCATGTCGGACATACGGGCCTCCGGATCAGTCAAAGGACAGCTCGCCCTGCGGTGTGCAGTACTTCGTCGCCTCCTTGAAGAACCTCATGCCAAGCTCATGCCTGCTATAGAAAGCCAGATGGTACAAGATGCGGTTCTTCGTTGGTTCGACAATCGCGCGCGCGTGCTTCGCACCTCCATGCGGTCTTCCGATGGAAGCCATACGCTCATCAAGCAACTCCAGGAGGAAGCGTTCTGGTGGGACTCCTTTGAGCTCCGCCTTTGCCCACTTCGTTCTCCAATCCGAATCGCCCGTGAAACCAGAGACGCCCACATCATCGGATTCGTAACGTTGGCGAGCGAACCTGGCGAATTCCATCTCGGTGGGAACCAACACAAGGAAGTCCATGTATCGTTCCGACAAAGCCTCCAGGGTCGCGAACTTCAAGTCAGCCATTCGGTAGGGATCAACGAAACAGAAACACAGCGCCCCGCCTTCCTCAGTGCGTCGTGGGATGGAACCCAGGATCCTCTCCACTTCATCATTGGCATCCCCCTCTATGAACACACACTGCTCAAGGGGGTGTTCGGCCTCAACCCTGCACTTCAGATCACGGAGGTGCCCCGCCTCCTTCTCACAGAATACGTAGTGGGAGAAGGTGTCGGGAACGGAAAGAGCAAGAAGCGGCGATGTACGCACAAGCGAATTGGATGTCTTGAGCCTCGCCTTGCCGGCTCCAGAGAACAGGTCAATGTAGATGCGGTTCGGCCACTTGCTCTTCATGGACGTCGAGAAGATTGATGCGTACCCGTAGAGAAGCGCGTACTTCGTACGAGCGTACTCCCCAACTTCGTCCACGTACATTCCGTCATCAGCCACGGACTGAAGTGCTTGCGTGCGCTGGCTCATGGTCATGCTCCTCGGGGAACACCGGGGGCAGCTCCACACACCTAGTCCGTCTCTCGCATCGCCAGATCCTCTTCCATCTCCGCCACCCAGCGCTTGAGCCCCACCTCGCGGATCCGCTCGAGCGCGCGCTTCGCGCTCTCGTAGTCGCCGCCGTCGTAGAACCCGTGGAGCGTCGTGCACGTCTCGTACTCGCCGCAGCTCGAACAGAGCTTCACGCCGCGCGCCTTCGCGCACTTGAGGATCCTGCAGTCGGCGCTCCAGTGGTCCTTGAGCTCTCCCCAACACCCGCCGCAGCGGATCTGTTCGGCGCGGCATCCCCTGCCGCAGTGCTCGACGACCCACTCGGCGATCCGCGTCTGCGTCTCGACATCACCGTCCCGACCGGCCGTGTGGATGTCGCACGTCCCGCAGTAGATGCCGCAGGGACCGAGCATCATGAGGTCGACCTTCACGAAGACTCCTCTCCGGAGGAGCGCAGCGGCGCGGCACGGGGCGCGGCCGCGCCACGCGCTACATCAACTCCGAACCCAGCATCTCCACCATGATCTCCGCGTTCCTGGCCGCGTGCCCGGCGTGGCAGTTGTTGAAGAACGCGTAGACGCGTTTCGCCCGCTCCTCGAGCTTCACGAGCTTCTCCGCCCACTCACCGAGCTCCTCAGCGCTGTAGTCGTAGTCGTACCGGTCGCCGCCCCGCCCCCACCAGTTCTTCGTGTTGCGCCCGTGGAACCGCACGTAGGCCGTGTCCGTCGTCGCGGCGGCTATCGGAGGGATGAGCCCGCGAAGTCCCGGCTCGTCGACCGAGCAATACCCGACGCCCTTCTCCTTCAGGAAATCGAACGTCTCGCGTCCTATCCATGAGTCGTGTCGGAACTCGACGAAGAGCGGGCTCTCTCCCAGCCGCTCCTGGAGGTTCTCGATGTGGCGCATCTCGCGGTCGCCGTGGCGGAAGCGCCAGGGGAACTGCGCGAGATACCCGCCGAACTTGCCCGCGCGCTTGAGGGGCTCGACGGCGCTCACGAACTGCTCGTACATCTCCGCGCTGTCCTCGACCTCGTGCGTCATTCCCTTGTAGAGCTTCACAATGAACGTGAAACCCTCAGGCGTCTTCCGCTCCATCCGGGCGAACATGTTCGCGCCCGGGATGCGATAGTAGCTCGCGTTGATCTCGACGACGCCGAAGTGTGTGACGTACTCGTCGAGCATGCGGTTGCGCTGGATGCCGGGCGGGTAGAACGGGCCGATCCAGTCGTCGAAGCTGTACCCCGAGGTCCCCACGTGGATGCGGCCTCGCCTCCCCACGGGACCCGGCGCCCGGGGCTGACTGATCTCCGGCGCGGGGCCGGTGAAGAGGTCTCCCTGTCCTGTGTACGCGTACTGCATCGTCACTCACTCCCCGAACGCACGCGATCCTCGGCGTCCTGATACCTGAGCATCTCGAACGGACTCGACGAGAGGCCCGGGGGAAGCGCCACATCGTCGACGTTCTGCTTCGAGTCGTTCCAGCCGGCCATGATCGAGCTCCGCGCCCCCTCCGGCGCGGCGCCGCCCATCCACGACCGCGAGTCCCCACCGTCGGACCGCGAGCTCGCGCCGGACAGCGGCCTCTCCCCGCCGACACGCGAACCTCCGCTCCCGAGTCCCATCCTCAGGAACCGCGGTTCCGAGATCCGCCGGTTGTTCGACCACATCCGCCGGTCGTGCGTGACGAGACGCGCCCGGGTGATGGCGTGCTCCCCGAACTTGTCGCGGATGGCGTCGATCGCGCCGAGGAGCTTCCTGTGCGAGTCCTCGTCGCGCTGGACGAAGAGGTCCATCTGCTGCCACTCCTGCACCCGGATGAGGTTCGAGCAGTTGACGCCGACCAGACGGATGGCCTGCCCGGGCCGCCAGTGGCGGTGCAGCAGATCGCGCGACACCTTCCAGAGCGTGCGCTCCTCGTCCGTGTAGTACTTGATCTTCCGCTGCCTGCTGATCGACTCGAAGTCGGCGAACCTCAGGCGCATGCTAATGACGTTCCCCATGTACTGCTTCTTGCGAAGCCTCCGCGCCACCTGGTCGCAGAGCCTCAGAAGCGTCCGCTCCGCCTCCATGATGTCCCAGGTGTCAGCGGAGAGCGTGTGTTCGTGGCCCATCGACTTGATGGGCATTCCCTCGTAGTACGGCGTGACGGGCGTGTCGTCCTGCCCGCACGCCATCATATGGAGCACCTCCCCCATGATGCCGAACCGGCGCCTCAGCATGGCGACCGGGAAGTTGGCGAGCTCGCCGATGGTCGCCACACCCATGAGATTGAGGGCGATCTCCGTCTTCGCGCCGATGCCCCACATCTCGGAGACCGGCAGATCGTTGAACACCCGTCCGAACTCGCCGGGCCGAAGCACCGTGATCCCGTCGGGCTTGTTCATCCCCGAGCACATCTTCGCGAGGAGCTTGTTCGGGCCGATACCGACCGATGCGGTCAGGTCCGGCCCGAACTGATCGCGGATCTTCGCCTTGATGGCGCGCGCGACCTCCTCGCAGTTCTCCCACGTGCAGTCGGTGCCGGTCATGTCGACGAATGCCTCGTCGATGCTGTACGGCTCGACGACGGTGCTGTGCTCCTTATATATACGGAGGAGTTCGAGCGACGTGTAGATGTACTGGCCGGGCTTGCCCTCGACCGCGACGACGTGCGGACAGCGGCGGAACGCCTCGACCGAGGACATGCCCGACTTGATGCCGTACTTGCGCGCCTCGTACGACGCCGCGGCGACCACGCTTCGCGTCGTCGGCTTGCCGGAGACGATGACCGGCTTCCCGCGGAGCTTCGGGCGACACATGATCTCGACGTTCGCGAAGAACGCGTCCATGTCGATGTGGAAGATGACCCGCTGGTAGCCGGTCTCCCTCCCGGGAGTCGCCCGGTAATGTGAACCGCGTGCGAGCACTAGGACTCCAATCTCGCCCAGAAACCGCTCCCGAAAAGAGGCTCGTTGACCTCGAGTCTCACGAGCACCTCGTTCTCTCCGTCCTGAAGCGGCAGCTCGACCTCGAACTGGTCCGGAATGAGCCGCCCGAACCCGTCCTCGGCGCTCCGCCCCGGATCGGACCAGCCGCGGCGCTCCCCGCGGAAGACCTCGGCCCCGTTCACCCACATCGTGAGCTGGTCGGTGTATGTCACGAGACAACGCTGCGGTCCGTCACCGGAGGCGTAGACGGTCGCCTTCGCGAGGACCACGCCCTTCTCCGTGACGCCCTCGCCGAGCGCGCTGACCGTCACGACCCCGCGCACGTCCACCGGCGCGTCCAGCCAACCCCACCTCCCCGCCGAGAACTCCGCGAGCGCATCTTCCTTCTCCGTGCCCTCGGCAAGCAGTGGACTCACGGTCCACCGCCTGACGACGTCGCCATCGATGACCGCCGTCCAAGGGTCCTCGAGGACCGGAGCGATCTCCCCCTCGGCGAGCGCGGTGACCCGAAGGTTTCTCAGATAGCCCGAACCGAGGTAGTTCCAGAACCTGACCCCGCCGTTGCGGAACGGAAGATAGCGAACCGTGTAGCACGGGCGCTCCGAACCGTTCACGTAGACGTTGGCGAACGAATCCCCCGCGTCGATCCGGACCCTCGTCCACTCCCCCTTCGGGATCCTGGCCGTCTCCTGCGCGAACGGGAAGAGCTTCCACGCGAGTTGTCCCTCGACCCAGCGCGCCGACGACTCGAAGACGACCTCATCGCGGTCGCTCGTCGTGTAGACCTGCAGGTTGTTGCACGCGCCGCTCTCCGTCACGTGGAAATCGGAGCCGACCCAGCCGTCGTTCTCGCCGGTCGGGCAGACCTCGAACTCGAGGCGGTACCATCCCCAGTCCCCGCCGTCGACCCACGCCGGATCCTCGGCGCTGCGCTCGCCCTCGGCCGGCTCCAGGAGGTAGACCGTGCCGTGCTCCGGATGCTCCACGAAGCGGCCGGGCGGCACCCGCCACCCCTCGACCTCCGTCCCGTCGAGCGGGTCCTCGAACAGGACCGTGCCGCTCTCGTGCTCCTGCATGACGACACCCTCCGTTGCGACCATCCCGAGGATGATGAGCCCGGCGAACAGAAACGCCTTCATCTACGCCTTCTCCTTTTCTGGCAGCCTGGACAGATGAAGCTCTGCGTGCTCCCCGTCCGGATCTTCACGATGTCCGTCCCGCAGCTCGGGCACGGCTTCCCCTCGCGATAGCCGACGAGGAGATCCTCGTAAACGAACCCGCCGGGCTTGCCGCGAAGCGTTCTCTCGTACCAGGAGCCGCCCTTCTTTACCGCAGGCAGAAGCCCGTCCCGGATGGCCTGCCAGAGCCGGTCGACCTCGGATTCCTTCAGGCGGTCGAGCGTCGTCAGCGGGTGGAGCCCCGCCAGGAAGAGGATGTCCTGGACGTAGGCGTTGCCGATGCCGGCGAGGTTCTTCTGGTTGAGAAGAAAGGTCTTCACCGACCCGCGTCGCCCGCGCACGAGCTCGCGGAACTCCTCTTTCGAGATCTCGAGCGCGTCCGGCCCGAGCTTCGCCGTCATCTCGTGACGATCCAGCTTCCCCTCGGGCGCGTGGTGCACGTACCCGAACCACCAGAAGCGCACGGTCATGCATCTCCCGTCGTCGAAGTCGAAGACGAACTGGTACTTCTCGGGGAGCTTCTTCCGGGTCGTCAGCAGCAGGTCCCCGCCCATCCCGAGGTTCATCAGGAGATATCCCTGGGTCGTGCGAACGAAGATCCACTTCCCGTGGTGGGTCACGTCGAGTATCTCCGCCCCCGTCAGACGCTTCCGGAACGTCGCCGGCCGCATGTTGAGGCACTTCGGCTGGACGACCTCGATGCCGGTGATGGTCCTTCCTGCGAGGGCGCGCTTCATCTCGCGGGCGCGCGAACGGATCTCGGGGAGCTCTGGCATGGGAGTTCCTTCGTCGTCAGCCCTCGAGGTCGGTCTTCGAGAGCATCCAGTCCATGGTGCGGGTATCGTAGACGAGCTCGTAGTAGTCCTCTTCGGCCGTGACGACCGCGAAGTGGTGGTGCTTGAACTGCCCCTCGCGCACCTCCCACTTCCCCGTGATCCGGTCGACGTCGAAGACGCGATTCTTCCACTTGAACCGGAGCGGGTCGATCCGCCCGCCGCTGAACCTGGTCAGCACGGAGATGGGCTCGTTGATATCCTGGATCATCGGGCGGGGAACTTCCGCATCAGCCCGACCACCCGGCCGAGCACCCGGGCCTCACCCTCGCCGTCCGAGAGCTCGATGTCGGAGTAGGCCGGGTTGTGCGCCTTGAGGACGACGTGCCTCCCGTCTCGCTGATACTCCTTCACCGTGGCCTCGTCGTCGATCATGGCCACGACCACGTCGCCGTTCCTCGCGTCGGGCTCGGGATTGACGATCACGATGTCGCCGTCGTGAATGCCGGCGTCGCGCATGCTGTCGCCCGACACGTGGAGCGCGAAACAGCCCTCACGGCGCGCGAACATCTCGTCGACCGCCAGCACTCCCTCGATATTCTCCACCGCGAGGATCGGTGTGCCCGCCGCGACGCTTCCGACGAGCGGGACCTCCGTTCCACCGTGGCGCTCCCCCGTGCTCAGATGATGTTCGAGCCACTCGATGCCCCGGGAGATGCCACGGTGGCGTCGGATGTACCCACGGTCCTCGAGGACCGAGAGGTGGTAGCGCACTCCGTTGGTCGAGCTGATTCCGAGCGCCTCCCCGATCTCACGCATGGTCGGCGATCGGTCGCACTCCCGGATGGTCTCGGCGATGAAATCGAGCATCCGCTCCTGCATCGGTGTGAGGTCGTGTCGGTTCGTCATGGCTCCCTCTCGCCTCCGCCGCCCCGGCGCTCCGTCCTCCGACCGCCGGCGCTCCTGTTCTCGTTGCTTCGACTATCGTTCCGGGCCGAGGCGGGCCGCGCTCTTTCAGGAAGGACCGGGCGCGCGAGCTGACCGTTTCCCCTTTGACGCCCAATGCGCGGCCCTGAGACCTCGGCCTGTGGTGGCTCTTTCAACGGGTCCGGCGGGACACAGTCCAGGCGCCCCGCCGCATGCCCTGCACATCTGTGCACCAGATTACTGCACATCCGTGCAGCCGTCAAGAGGAAAAGCCGGTGCGCAAAAATCCTCGCCAGGTGGGAACATTTCCCCCTTGCATGACTATATCACTTGTGATATAGTATTCCCATGGCACTCACACACATACTCCTTGGCCTGCTCGACGAGCCGGCCACCGGATACGAACTCAAGAAGCTCTTCGACCAGTCACTCTCCCACTTCTGGGACGCCGAGCAGAGCCAGATCTACACGACGCTCGGGCGACTCAAGGACGAGGGTCTTCTGACCCGCAAGACCGTGCCGTCCGGGAAAGGTCCCGACCGCAAGGTCTACCAGCGGACCGCCAGAGGACGGAAGGAGCTGCTCAGTTGGCTCGCGGCCGGACCGGACATCGGCGACCTCCGCATCCCGTACCTCGCGCAGACGTTCTTCCTGCACGAGCTCGACGACCCGCGGGACGCCGTGAGGTTCCTCCGGGCGTTGAGAGAGCACTTCCGCACCCGCCTCGAGGCGCTCCGCGCGATCGACGCGGAGTTCCAGGAGGAGTTCCCCGACTACCCGAGCGCGGTCCCGGACGACCACCTCTACCCCGCCATCACGCTGCGGTTCGGACTGCGTCGTCTCCAGGCGACCCTGGACTGGATCGATGAGAGCGTGACGGCGATAGAGCGCTCCAGGGGGCTGGACGAGGGCCCCCGATCAGAACCCGCTGACAAGAAGGAGGATCGGACGTGAGAGTCAGACGGAACATCCGCAACGGACTGGTCCCGGTCATCATCGCGGGGCTTCTCGTACTGTGCTCGGCGTCGGCGGCCGCGCAGGAGCTCGTCGTCGAACGCGACCTCAAGGTCCCGATGCCGGACGGCGCCCTGCTCATGACGGACGTCTACCGACCGGCCGGTGAGGACCCGCTCCCCGTGGTGTTCGTGAGGACCCCGTACGTGAAGGATCAGTTCGACTGGTTCGGCCAGGCCCTGGCCGCGCACGGAGGTTACGCGGTCGTCATCCAGGACATGCGCGGGCAGGTCGCGTCCGAGGGCCAGTTCCAGCCCTTCACGAACGAGCGGGGGGACGGACTCGCCTCCCTGGACTGGATCGTCGAGCAGCCGTGGTGCGATGGCAACATCGGCATGTGGGGATCCTCGTACCTCTCGTACGCCGCGCTTCTCCTCGCCACCGAGAAGCACTCGGCTCTCAAGACCGTGGTCAATATCTCAGGGTGGGGAAACCCGGACACGATGGGCGCCCCGGGCGGCGTGATGCACCTCATGCTCGCGCTGCCGTGGACGCTCTCGAGTCAGATCCACGGGGAGCGGAACGAGATCGACTACGACGAGATTTTCCCCCTCACACCCGTGAGCCGCATCCCGGAGCTTGCGGGCATCGAGAGCCCGGCGTGGGCCGCGTACTTCGAGGAGGAAGAGGGCGGCCTCGAGGGCAGCGAATCGACGGCCGGGAGGTACGGCGACATCGAGATACCGATCATGCACGTCGTCGGCTGGAACGACTTCCTGGCCACCTCGACGCTGGAGATCTACGAGGGCATCCGCGACGCCCAGGGTGACTCTGCGCCGTTCCAGAAGCTGATCGTGACCCCGCTCGCCCACGACATGCAGTGGGACACCGTGAGCGTCGTCGGGGACGAGGACTTCGGACCCGAGTCGACGCTCGGAGGGTACAAGCTCATCGAGATGTCCATCATGTGGTTCCACCGGTACCTGCGCGGCATTCCCACGGGCGTCGACCAGGAGCCGCCCGTACGGATCTTCCTCATGGGGGCGAACGAGTGGCGGGAGCTGGACGCGTGGCCTCCGGCGGCCGACGAGACCACCTGGTGGCTCGAGAGCGGAGGCTCCGCCAACACGCGCGACGGGGATGGGATGCTGCTTGCTACCGATGCCGCGACGCCCGGCCACGACACGTTCGTCTACGACCCGATGGACCCTGTACCGACGCACGGCGGCGCGAACATGCACTTCTTCCCGGACATGCTCGGTCCGCGTGACCAGCGCGAGATCGAGGATCGCCAGGACGTCCTCTGCTACACGTCCGCTCCCATGGAGTCGGACCTCGACATCGTGGGCCACGTCGAGGCGACCATCCACGCGGCGACCGAGGGGAAATCGACGGACTTCACGGCGAAGCTCGTCGTCGTCCGACCGGACGGATACGCGCGCATCGTCACGGAGGGCATCAAGCGCAATCCCGACGTGCCGGAGGGAAGTGAGAGCGCGTCGATGGTACCGGGCAGGGTCTACCCCTTCACCATCGACATGGGAGCCACGGCCATCCGGGTCCCGGCGGGACACCGGCTGCGACTGGAGATCAGCAGCAGCAACTTCCCGAAGTACACGCGCAATCCGAACACAGGAGAGGCGTCGGAGCTCGCGGAGGAGTTCGTGCCCGTGACCCAGACGGTCTATCACAACGGGGAACACGCCTCGGTCCTCAGGTTGCCCGTGCTCCGCTAGCGGGCCGCCGCCAGCGCGGTTGCGTGAGCTCGAGAGGGGTCCCGTCTGCCGACGGGACCCCTCGGCGTCTTCCGCTCGAGTGCGCCCTCATCCGCGTTGACTAGCGCTCCTGAGAGGAATAGTGTCGATGCAGACGCGGACATCCACCACGGAGGACGGCACGATGAAACTCATGGATGTGCTCAGGAAGGAGTGCGTGGCCACCGGCCTCTCGCTGCCGGACAAGAGATCGGCGATAGAGGCCATCGCGAAGCTGGCCGCGCAGAGCCCGGCGCTGGCGGGGGTCGAAGCGGCCGCCATCGCCGATGCGCTGGCGAAGCGTGAGGAGGTCGGGACGACGGGGTTCGGGAAGGGCATCGCCATCCCCCATTGCCGCATCGAGGGAGTCAGCGAGTTCGTGGTCGGTCTCGCCAGCGTGCCCGACGGGGTCGACTTCGAGTCGACCGATGGAAAGCCCGTGCGCCTGATCGTCTTCATCGTCGGGCCGGCCGACGGCTCGACGACGCACATCAAGCTCCTCTCCGCCATCTCGCGCGTGCTCTCCACTGAGGGCGCCATCGACGAGATGGTCGCGGCGACGCGCGCCGAGGCGCTCTCGGAGAGCTTCCTCAGACACGCGCACGGCGAGGCCGAGACGCCCCGCGACGCGACCCGTCACCTCTTCCAGATCTTCGTCCAGGACGAGGAGCTCTTCCACGAGATACTCGAGGTCTTCGGCGGGACGGAGCCCCGCTTCACCGCGGTCATCGAGGCGGAGAACGCCGGCGCGTATCTCGCGAAGATGCCACTCTTCGCCGGTCTCTGGTCGGACAAGCACCGTTCCTTCAGCAAGATCATCCTCTCGCTCGTCGATCGCAGGATGACGAACGAGATGATCAGAAG
This sequence comes from uncultured bacterium, assembly GCA_964487295.1. Lineage (GTDB taxonomy): Bacteria > Joyebacterota > Joyebacteria > Joyebacterales > Joyebacteraceae > JAPEKQ01. Next base: position 32,227 of record CAZAQL010000004.1, read on the forward strand.
ACTCGAGCAGATCACGGGTCCGCTCAAGGACTCCGACAAGGTGCTCCTCGCGGTCCAGGACATCTTCTACAGCGGCGGCTCGCTGACGACGTAGCACGGAGGCCCGTTCATGCAGGCACTGTTTCGCGCCGAGCCGCTTCTCCTCATCGGCATCGTCCTGGTCGTCGGGTACTACCTCGGCCGGGTCGCGCGGCTGGGGCGCCTGCCCTCGCTCATCGGGTTCATGGTGCTCGGCGTCGTGCTCGGTCCGTCGCTCCTCGGGTTCTTCTACGACGGCAACCTGGCGAGTCTCTCCTTCATCACCGAGATGGCGCTCGGGTTTGTCGCGTTCAGCATCGGCTCCGAACTCAGCATGCGATCGCTCAAGGAGATCGGCGGCGGGGTCGCCGCCATCATCCTCGCCGAGTCGTTCGGCGCGTTCCTCATCGTGGCGACCGTCGTCTTCCTCATCACGCGGAGCTGGCCGGTCGCGCTCCTCTTCGGAGCGGTGGCGCCCGCGAGCGCGCCGGCGGGCACGGTCGCGGTCATCCAGGAGTACAAGGCGAAGGGGACGCTCACGAAGGCGCTCTACGCGGTCGTCGGGTTCGACGACGGTCTGGCGATCCTCATCTTCGGGTTCGCAGCCGCGCTCGCCAGGATGATCCTCGTCGGGCAGCTCCTGCCCGACGGAGGCGCCTCGGTGAGCTTCCTCGCGGGGATGCGCGAGCCCGCGCTCGAGATCGTCGGGAGCCTGGCGCTCGGCGCGGTCCTCGGGTTCGTCTACTGCCTCCTCGTGGGCCGGATGAAGGCGTCGCGCGACACGCTCATTATGACATTCGGCATCATCCTCGCGGCGACCGGGCTCTCGCAGCACTTCGGTCTCTCCCTCATCCTCACGAACATGGCCGTCGGGTTCGTGCTCGTGAACACGCGGCGCCAGGCGCTCGTCCACCGCGTGACCGAGCCGCTTCGCGACATCATGCCGCTTCTTTTCATCCTGTTCTTCCGCATCGCCGGCGCGCACCTCAAGCTCTCCGAGCTTCCGAAGCTCGGCGTCATCGGCATCGCGTACATCCTGGCGCGCTCGGCCGGCCTCATAGGCGGCTCGCGGCTCGGCGCGAAGATGGGAAGGGCGGAGCCGAAGATCAGGAAGTGGGTCGGTCTGGGGATCCTGTCGCAGGCGGGTGTGGCCATCGGACTGTCGCTCATCGTGCAGCACGAGTTCGGCGCCCTCGCGGCCGACCCCAGGATCGCGCACGCCATCGCCCGGTACGCCGAGGCGCATCCCGGCGTCGCGCCGATCGTCTACAGCCCGCTCGCCATCGGCGCCGCCATCATCACGGTGATCACGGCGACGTCGATCGTGTTCGAGATCGTCGGCCCCATCCTCACGAAGATCGCGCTGACGAAGGCGGGAGAGATCGACCAGGCGGACTAGGCTGCGTGACCCGCTCGATCTCCGCTTCCGAACCAGCCGCGCGTCCGGAGGCTGATCCGCACGAGCCAGAGCATCACGGGCACCTCGATGAGCACACCCACCACGGTCGCGAGCGCCGCGCCCGAAGAGAGCCCGAAGAGCATCACGGCCGTCGCGATGGCGACCTCGAAGTGGTTCGACGCGCCGATCATCGCCGACGGGGCAGCGTCTTCGTATTCCAGCCTGAGCAGCTTCGCCGCCCCGTATCCCAGCCAGAAGATGAACACCGTCTGAAGGAAGAGCGGGATGGCGATCCAGAGGATCGTCAGCGGGTTCGCGACGATCACCTCACCTTTGAACGAGAAGAGCAGCACGAGGGTGATGAGAAGCGCGATGATCGTCACCGGGGTCAGCACGTGGAGGAACCTCTCCCGGAACCAGCCTTCCCCCTTCAACGCGATGATCCACTTCCTCGAGAGGTAGCCCGCCACAAGCGGGAGCGCGACGTAGACACCGATGGAGAGAACGAGCGCCTGCCACGGCACCGGCAGCCGGCCGACGCCCAGAAGGAGCCCTCCGAGCGGACCGTAGAGCGCGAGCATCGTCAACGAGTTGATCGCGACCATAACGAGCGTGTGCCCGTCGTTGCCTTTCGCAAGATACCCCCAGACGAGGACCATCGCGGTACAGGGCGCGATCCCGAGGAGGATGGCGCCGGCGAGGTAGCTCCGCCAGAGCGGGACCTCGAGCATCCGGACACCTTCGCTGAGCACGACCTTCCCCGCGCCGTAGGCGGCGCCGACCGGGAGGTCGAGACCGAGCGGCATCTTCACAAGGTCGGTCGCCTCCGCGCCGATGAACCCGCGGAAGACGACACCGAGGAAGAGCATCGCTATCGCGTACATCGTGAAGGGCTTTACCGCCCAGTTGATGACGAGCGTGAGTGCGACCGGCCTGGCGTTCCGCCCGGCCTTCAAGACGTCGGCGAAATCGATCTTCACCATGATCGGGTACATCATGAAGAACAGGCAGATCGCGATGGGGACCGAGACGACGGGGGCGCCGTTCACACTGATGGCCATGCCGTCAAGCGCCTTCGCTACACCTGGGGCGATCCGTCCGAGCCCGATGCCCCCCAGGATGCAGAGCGCCACCCACGCGGTGAGATACCGCTCGAAGACCGAGAGACCCTTCGCCTCCTTGGTGATGCAGGCCTTCGTCACCACTCAGCTCTCCCCCTGTTCGAGTGACCCCGGCATCGCCTCGACGAACGCGCGGATCTCGTCGCGGACTCGCCGGTAGTGCTCCATCGCCTCGTCATCGGTCACCGCGTTGGCCGCCAGGTGCGGCGGATCGTCGAACCCAACGTGCACACGCTTCGTCCTTCCGGGAAAGAACGGGCACTGCTCGCGCGCGCTGTCGCAGACCGTCACGACCCAGTCGAACTCCTGCCCGACGAACTCGTCGACCGACTTCGAGCGATGACCGCTGATGTCGACACCCGCCTCGGCCATCGCCGCGATCGCGCGCGGATCGACCCGCGACGGGTCGATCCCGGCCGAGAATGGCTCGAACTCGTCGCCCCTCAGGTGCCTGATCCACCCCTCGGCCATCTGGCTCCGGCACGAGTTGCCGGTACAGAGGATGAGGACACGTTGTCTGTCATTGCTCATCATCCGGTTCTCCTCCTGCGCGGAGTCCCAGCGCGTACCTAAGCTCCCCGAGCACATGCTCGTCAAAGAGCCCGCGATACGGAACAAGGTCACCGATGCTCTCGACGTTCTTCCAGTAGAATTCGTCACCTTCGGACCGCGCGGAGATCACGAGCGCAAAAGGACCCACGTCGTACGCCTCTGCGACGGGCGCGTACCGCTCCTCATCGATGTTCAGCACGATCCACGCAAGCTCCCGCCGCTCGCCCTCCGGCGCCAGCTCCGTGTGCACGAGCGTGTCGGCGAACGCCTCAGCCTTGAGACAGGTCTCGCACCTGATCGTCCGGTGGAAGTAGTAGACGGTCACTCCGTCGTCGAGCGGTGCAGGCTGCACCGTGTCGGCGTCCGCTGACGTCCACGCGGAGGACGCCGCGCACGGCGCCAGCGCGATGAGAACCACGACAACCGCGAGTCGGACGCCCGTCACTGGAGCATCTCCTTGATCTCGGTCGCGGACGGGACCTTCCCGACCACCTTGACCTCGCCGTCGACGACGAGACCCGGCGTCATCATCACACCGAACGCCATGATCTCGTTCAGGTCCGTCACCTTCTCGATCTCGTACTCGAGTCCGAGCTCCTTCGCGGCCGTCTCGGCGTTCTCGGCGAGCGCCTTGCACTTCGGGCATCCGCCTCCCAGGATCTGGATCTTCATCGCTTCCCCCTCTCGTTCGTTTCCGCTCCGCGTCTCAGCCTCGTTCGACTCGTCGCCCCGCCGACACCCGATCGGCATGGACTCTGAAACCGCGCCCATTGGAACGCGTCGGCTAGAACAGCGCGCCGTAGATGATGCCGCTTACGGTCGCCATCACGACGACCAGTGAGACGTACACAGTCGTCTTCTTCGTCCCCATCACGCTCCTGATGACGAGCATGTTGGGGAGCGAGAGCGCCGGACCGGCCAGCAGGAGCGCCAGCGCCGGGCCCTTGCCCATCCCGCTTCCGAGCAGTCCCTGGAGAATGGGGACCTCGGTCAGCGTCGCGAAGTACATGAACGCGCCGGCGACCGACGCGAAGAGGTTCGCCCAAAGCGAGTTCCCGCCGACCGCGCGGCTCACCCACTCCGAGGGGATGAGCCCCTCGTGCCCCGGCCGCCCGAGCAGAAGCCCTGCGACGAGCACGCCGATGAAGAGCAGCGGGAGGATCTGCTTCGCGAATCCCCAGGTCGACCCGAACCACTCCCCCGTCTCGTCGTCCCTCCCGGCCGTGATGGTCGAGAGACCGATGATCGCGGCGCCGAACGAGAGCATCGGGTGTTCGGGCACAAGCGCGGCCAGGATGACGGGCGGCAGCGCCGCCAGCGCGACCCGGATGAGCGGCATGCCGAACCAGCGGACGAGCGCCGCCGCGAACGCGAGTCCGAACGCCGAGGTCACAAGCCACTTCACGCGGTGGATCGCGGACCAGAGGCCGCCCTCCGACGAGGGCGCCCCCCAGTTCGCGAAGACGAGGATGCCGACCATGAGCGCGATGTACGCGGCGGTCTGCCACAGCGGTCGCGCGACGGACGGCTCGGGCATCGCGGCCTGAACCTTCGCCTTCTCAAGCTCCTCGCCCCGGAAGATGAAGTGCATTCCGAGACCGATGACGACACTGAAGAGCACGGCGCCGAGCGCGCGGGCGATGCCGAGCTCCGGGCCGAGTACGCGCGCGGTGAGGATGATGGCGAGCACGTTGATGGCCGGCCCCGAGTAGAGGAACGCCGTCGCGGGACCGAGGCCAGCCCCCATCCGGTAGATGCCCGCGAAGAGCGGGAGCACCGTGCACGAGCAGACCGCGAGGATGGAACCGGACACGGACGCGACGCCGTAGGCAACTGCCTTGTGCGCCCTCGCGCCGAGGTATTTCATCACGGAGTTCTTGCTGACGAACACGGAGATCGCCCCGGCGATAAAGAACGCAGGGATGAGACAGAGCAGCACGTGCTCGCGCGCATACGACCTGAGCAGGAGGAGCGATTCGAGAACGGCGTTGTCGAACCGCGGCTCGCCGACCGGGAGGTAGAACGCGGCCAGGAAGACGGCGGCGATGATCAGGAGAATCCGACCCTCACGTTTCCAGTTCATTGCTGTGTTCGCTTTCCGCGCCCCGCCGCGCCCACGCGCGACACGGGCCGGCGGGCCTGCGCCCGCCTCTAGATCGTCGTCCAGATGAGGTAGACCCCGCCGAGGATGACGAGCACGCCGCACACGCGCTTGAGAATCGTCGCCCCGTGCGACCTCTCGTTCCAGTTCATGTAGCGCTGGACGACCTCCGTGAAGGTGCCGGCCAGCACGATGACGCCGCAGTGACCGACGCCGTAGAGCAGGAGTAGCAGCGCTCCGTAGACCGGCCGCTCCGCCGCGGCGCCAAGCGCCACGGCCAGCATGGGCGCCATGTAAGCGAACGTGCAGGGCCCGAGCGCGATGCCGAAGACGAGCCCGAGCATGAACGCGGCGGGCGCGCCCGTCCCCATCGGGTTCACGCGGCCCGGTCCGCTCCACGGAATCTTGATGACGTCCAGGAGCACGAGTCCCACGACGAAGAAGACCGCAGCGACCGCGTAGTTCCCGAACCGCCCCAGGTCACCCGCGATCCGACCCGCAGCCGCCGTGATGACGCCGATGACGGCGATCGTCACGAGGATGCCGACCGAGAAGGCCAGCGAGAGCGTGAATGCCCGCCGTGTCGTGATCCGCCCCTGCCCGCCGACGAACCCGACGATGAGCGGGATGCTCGCGAGATGACACGGGCTCAGTACAATGCTCAATACGCCCCACGCGAGCGCGGCCGAGAGCGCGATGGCCGGCGCGCCGTCGACGGCACGCGTCAGTCCGATGAAGAGCTCGCCCACCTAGTCCTCCTCGGTCGCGTCGCCGAAGTCGTACCCGAGCTCGGACCACTTCGCCAGGATGTCCTCCCGCGACATGAACCCCTGATGGCGGAAGAGCTCGCTCCCGTCCGGCGCGAAGAAGATCTGCGTGGGAATGATCGCGATGTCGAAGCGCCCCGCGGCGGCGCGGTCCTCTCGCGTGTTGACGAAGACGACGTGGAGACGACCGTCGAGTTCGGCCGCGAGTTCCTCGAGGATCGGCTCCATCATCTTGCACGGGACGCATGTGTCGGAGCCGAGGTCCATGAGCGTCGGCAGACCCGAGCCGACAACGGACGCATCGTGCCCGACCAACGAGGCTCGCTCATCCACTGCCTCGGATCCTCCGCGCGACTCCCCATCGTCCTGTGCACATCCGCCGAGCAGGAGCGCGGCGAGCACGATCACCGCCGCCCCAACTACGGAACCCGTCGCTGTACGCGTCAGCATGCGCATCCTCCTTGCCCGTCCGCCTTGATCACGTCCTCGACGCATCCGAAGAAGTTGAGCACGCACGGGACGCGGAGGTGGTAGTAGACCTGTGCCCCACGCTTCTCGTCGCGCACGAGCCCGGCGCTCTTCAGGACCGAGAGATGTTTCGAGACGGTCGACATGTCAGCGCCCACCATGTCGGTGAGCTCGGCGACGCACCGCTCGCCCTTCGACAGCTCGTCGACGATGAAGAGGCGGGTCGCGTGGGCGAGCGACTTGAGAACCGCCGCCCGCTGCTCGTATCTCGCCTTGACGTCCGCGTTCATGCTTGCCTCCCACGAAATGGCCACCCGTCCATTACTTGGCCATTTTACCAAATAACCAAGTTACAGGTCAAGAGCAAGCCCGGTTCCGAGGAGACCGGGCTCGTTCACTACTATGGCATGGCCGAT
>CAZAQL010000004.1:39168-46305 GCA_964487295.1 uncultured bacterium
TACCGCCTACTCCTCCGTGTCGTGACCGTGGTCGTGATGACTGAACTCGCTCTTGTCGTACTCCATCCCCGGCTTCAAGGCGGACATCTTCCGGAGCCTCCCGACGATCCCGGGCAACACCTCGATGGCGTGGTCGACGTCCTCGCCCGTGGTCCACCGCCCGAGCGTGAACTGCAGCGACCCGTGCGCCTCCTCGTGCTTGACCCCCATGGCCAGCTGCACGTACGAGGGCTCGAGCGTCTTCGCCGAGCAGGCCGACCCGCTCGAGAGCATCACGCCCTCCATGTCGAGAGAGAGCAGGAGCGCCTCGCCCTCGATGAACGCGAACCGGATGTTCGCGTTGTTCGGAAGCCGCCGGTCGCGCGGACCGTTGAGCGTCGAGTCGTCGATCTTCAGAAGCTCGTCGATGAGGCGGTCGCGGAGCGCCTTCACGCGCTCGACCTCGGCCGGCATCTCCGCCTTGAGGATCTCCGCCGCCCTCCCGAACCCGACGATGCCGGGCACGTTCTCGGTACCCGACCTCAAGCCGCGCTCCTGTCCGCCGCCGTGCATCTGCGGCTCGATGCGCGTCCCCTTCCGAACGAACAGCGCTCCGCCCCCCTTCGGGCCGTACATGTCGTTGGAGGATATCGTCATCATGTCGAACGGGAGCGTCGACAGGTCGATCGGGATCCACGACTGCGCCGCGACGGCGTCGGTGTGGAAGAGCACGCCGTGGTTCCTCGCGATGGCAGCTATCTCTCCGACCAGCTCGATCGTCCCCACCTCGCCGTTGGCCATCATGACCGAGACGACGATCGTGTCATCCCGGATGGCGTCCTCGACCGCGGCCGGGTCGACGAACCCCTCGGAGTCGACCGGCAACGTGGTGACCTCGAACCCCTCTCGCTGGAGGAACTTGAGCGGCGTCACGACGGACCGGTGCTCGATCACGCTCGATACGATGTGTTTGCCCTTCCTGCGAAGCTTCATCGCGGCGCCCTTGAGCGCGAGGTTGTTGGCCTCGGTGCCGCCCCCCGTGAAGACGATCTCAGTCGGGTCGCACGAGAACAGCGCGGCCAGCCGGTTGCGGGCGAGCTCGATCGCCTCGCGAGCGGGGTCGCCCGCCGCGTGGAGCGACGACGGATTGCCGTAGCTTCGCGTGAGGAACGGGAGCATCTCCTCGACGACCCTGGGGTCAACGGGTGCTCCGGACTGGTAATCGAGGAAGCCCTTCGTGATGATCTTCTCTGCCATGTCTCACCTCCGACATGCGGTTGCTCTCGGGGAGTCCGACCTGCGGTCTCTGTGGGCAGGCCTGCGGCTCCTGCGGACGAGCTCTCACGACCGGGAGCCCCTCAGAAACTGAGGATGGCGTCCGCGTCGAGTGCGATGTCGTTCAGAGTCGCCGCGCCCACGACCTCGGCCTCATCGATGTAGTCGCCGCGGGAGAGCCCGAGAAGCTGCGTGCTCTGGTCGCAGACCATGAGCTTCACTCCGGCCTCGACGGCCTGCCGGAGCACGTCGGAGAGCTTCGGAAAGCTCCCCAGCTGGATGCGCTCGGCCTCGCCGGTCTTGACGACCGTGACCCCCTTGCCCAGGAAGTAGACGGTCGCGTCGATGCCCATCGCCGCGGCGGTCCGGGCAAGCACGAGCGGCGAGTAGGTCCGCTCGGGCATCTCGACCCCCGACGTCTGCACGTAGAGAATGCGCTTCGGCTCCGCCATGATCATCACCTCGCATGTGGGTCGACAGAGAGATGAGTCGCTGTGATCGCTCCGGGGGCTGCCGCCCCTCTCGGATCGAGCCTACCACAATAGAAGAAGCTGCCCGAAGGTTGACTCGTGACCGAGATCGGACATCCCCCCGAATGACCCGACTCGTTCCTTATCCCCAGCGGGCAGCGTCTTGTCTTCTCTGTTCCGACTGCACTCCGCAGCCGGACGGCTAACTGGTCCTCCGGATCAGGAAGCGCAGCACGCCGTCCTTCTCCTCGACGGCCACGAGTTCGTGGCCCGTCCTCTTCGACCAGCTCTCCATATCAGATCGAGCCGAGGGATCGTCGGCCAGCATCTCCAGCACCTCACCGACGTCGATCTCCTCGATCTCGCTGTTCGTCTGGACCACGGGCTCGGGGCAGAAGAAGCCGGTCATATCGAGCGATCTCGCGATGTCGTTGTTTCCAGCGTTCATAACTGCCTTCCGAGACCCGTGTCATCACTCTTCGAGTAGTGGGGACCCGCTTCACCGCGTTCGCTGCGCACACTCAGTCGCACGATTCCACGGGTCCCCGTGCACTCCCCGAGTGCGAGTCTTTTGATGCCTGCGGATACCCCGAGTTTCTCCGGAACCCGAACAAACTCCGCGGAGCGCCCGGCCACGGGACGCGCCATCATCGAGGATGACCAACACACTATGACAGAAGATGACCGAGGACCGTCCTGGCGAACGCGAAGATGGGGTCGAGGAGACCGAGCCACAGCATGCCGAAGATGATGATGAACCCGAATCGCTCGATCGACAGGTACTGCCGGGCCGCCTCGAACGGGATGAGCGCGGCGACGATGCGCGAGCCATCGAGCGGCGGGATCGGGATCAGGTTGAAGAAGCCGAGGATGAGGTTGATGCCGGCTCCCGTCAGCCCCAGAAGGACGACCCAGTCCGGCAGCGACGCCGCCACGGCGAACCGGAAGAGAAGAACGAAGCCCAGGAGCTGGATGAAGTTCGCGGCGGGTCCGGCGAGCGCCGTGATGGCCCACCCCTTGAGCGGGTCCTCGAACCGCCGGATGTCGACCGGGACGGGCTTCGCCCAGCCGATGACGAACCCCGTGCCGCTGATCAGGAGGAACCCGGGGATGATGATGCTCCCGAAGAGGTCGATGTGAGGGATGGGGTTCAGCGTCAGCCGCCCCATCCGCCGGGCGGTCGGGTCGCCCAGCCGCTCCGCCACGAGGCCGTGCGCCACCTCGTGCACGATGATGGCGAAGAGCAGCGTGACGATACTGATCGCCCACTGGACCGGCGTCGCGACCCGGAGGTTCGCTACTCGCACGAAGGCGGTCGCGGCGAGCACGCCTGTCATGAGCATCGTGTGTGTCAACCGTTCCTCCGAGGGTGTCGGAAGCGAGCCTGTTCCTCCCCCTCAAGATGGCTCCAACGGGGTGCCGGAATCAAGCGGACCTCGCCGGGATCAGGCGAAGCGTCATCCGTCACGCGGAGAGCTCGTCGATCACGTCGAGGACATCGACAAACCGGCTCATGCGCGCGCAGTCGACCTCGCCGTAGGCCCCGCACGGGTCCAGGAGCGCCGCGTGCATCCCGGCGCCCCGCGCTCCGACGATGTCGACCGCGTAGTAGTCGCCGACGTACAGGACCTCGCCGGGCGGCAGCGGAGCGCGCTTGAGCGCCTCCTCGAAGATGCGCCGGTCGGGCTTGCTGATCGCGACGTCCCAGCTGTCGACGACGAACGAGAAGCGCTCGCGGATGCCGATCTTCCGCATCCGGCGATCGAGCCGACCGTCCGAGTTCGAGACGATGCCGGTAACGATGCCGCGGCGTTCGAGCTCGTCCATCACGTGCTCGAATCCCTCGACGGGAATCCGCCAGATGCCGGGGTCGATGTCGTTGATGGCCTTCGTATTGAGTATGGCCGCGTCGACCGCGTTTCCCCCGAGGCCAAGATGCTCGTAGAAGGGACGGTAGAAGACGGGCCAGAAGCCGTGCACGTTCCTGTCGGGCGACTTCGACACGGCCTCATCGAAGGCCGCCCGAGCGTGCGCTTCGGCGGCAACGACATCGTCACGCGACGCATCGCCGCCGAGCTCGGCGACGATGCGTCGGTAGATCTCGTAGTCGGGGAACAGGATCGTGTTACCGGCGTCGAAGAAGACCCCGCGGATCATCAACCACCCGCTTCCTGAAGCGCCCGCTGCGCGGCGGCGCCGGCGTTGAGCGCGTGGAGCCACGCGTTCTTGTAGGCGATCAGCGCCTTGTTCTCTGAGCAGTACCCGCTCATCTGCTTGACGATCCCGTCGGCATACCACTCGCGCGCGCTGCGCGCGGCCGAGAGCGCGGACTGAAGCTCCATGTTCGAACGGAGCAGCACATCCACCTGCTCGAGCGCGCTCTGTCGGTCGCGGTCGCTCGCGGCGTCCGCGTACCCGACGACGCCCCGGTAGGTCGCCACGATCCGATCCTCGTGCATCGCGACCTGGGTCGTCGCGTACTCGATGGCCCGCTCGGCGAGCAGACGGTTGGACTCGACGACGGGCTCGAGGAGCCCCTTGACCTCGTCGAGCGCCTCCTGCGGATAGGAGCCCGCCTCCTCGGCGGGACCGATCACGTCGACCTTGAGCGGCTCGACGATGGCGATGTCGGTCCGCATGGCATCCCACGGCAGACGATGCATGCCGCGCTCGTCGGCCTGAAGTCCCTCGATCATCGACACGTGATCGGACATGCCGTTGACGGCGTACATCAGCCCGACGAACGTGGAGTTCGCGCCCTCAAGGGTCGTCACCGCCGGAGTGATCCGCGCGGCGAGCCGCCGGACCTCCGAGGTCGCCGACTGCACCTTCTCCCACTCCTCGTCAACGCGCGACCCCTTGTCGACGCCTCGTCCGTCGCGGATGTCCCAGACGATCTGCTCGAGTCGAACGGCCGCCGATTCGGCTTCGGCCGCCACGAACTCGAGCTCGGCGATCGCGTTCATCACGCTCGCCGTGTTCTCGGCGACCTGGACGTAGTCGACTCCTCCGTCGCCCTCCACCGGAGCGGTCCCGCGGTCGATGTCGCGTCCCATCCTCAGCGACCGGTTCCCCAGATCGCCGAGCGCGCGGACGACGAGCTCGAGATCGGTCGCGATGTCGCGGCTCCGTCCGGTCACCGTCTCGTGCCAGACGACAAGCCCGAAGAGCGTGTCGCGCACCGCGCCCTGTGCCGGCATCAGAGGGGAAACCCCATCGATCCCGAACGTGGGGTCCGCCTCGCCGATGACGGCTACGCTGGCCGAGATGCGGTTGGCGACCGCGGAGAGCTCTCCGGCGGCGTCAACGACGGTCTCAGCGTTCTCCATGCCGTGCTCACTGGCCACCTCGACGGCCGATGAGGCCACGCCCCGCACGAACTCGGTCTTGAGCGTGACGACCCGCTCGACCAGACATCCGTTCAGGGGGATGTCGAAGGCGAGCTCGCCCTCAGGCGGCGCGCTCGGAACCGGCGGCTCCGCCGCGGCGGGGCAGGCGACCAGAAGCGCCGCCAGTATAGCGGCCATCGCAAGATATCGAAAACTCGTTACAATCGCACGCATTGCTCTCACACCTCGCTCTGGATGAGACTGCGCGTCTCCGCACCGCGTCCGGTACGGCCGCGGGAGGCTTCCCGCGGAGGCGATCGGTCATGTGATCGTGCCCGGATGGTAGCACATGCGCGTCGGGAAACGCCACGAAGCACTCACGGCATCTGTCCGTGCATCGCGCATGCCAGCCCCCTTGCCCGTTCCCGCCGGAGCCGTCATAATGGGGGTTCGAACTGAACTGAACGTCACCGTGCGGAGTCGCCGACCCGCCGCACCACTCGAAAGGAGCCGCCATGCGCCGCGCGACACTGATCCTCGCCGGCCTCGTCCTCTGTCTGTTCTGGGCGCCGGCCGCGGCAATCGAAGCGCCGACGCCGCTCTCGCTCGACGAGGCCGCCCGTCTCATCGAGAAGGCCGGAAGCGTTGACGAGTACCCCAACGCCAATGAGATCGTCGTGTTCACGCACTCGACCGTCGAGTACGAGCACGACGGCTCGTTCGTCCAGTACGATCACGAGTTGATCAAGCTCGTCACCGACGAGGGCGTCGACCGCAACGGTGATATGTCCTTCAACTACCACCGGCGCTACACGGAGCACGACATCCTGCTCGTTCGGGTCATCAAGCCAGACGGGACCGAGGTCGTCGTCGGAGAGGACCTCATCACCGACGGCACGCCTCCGCAGGTGTCGGCCATGGACATCTACGAGTCCGACTTCCGCGAGAAGACCGTGGTCTTTCCGGGCCTCGAGGTCGGCGACGCCATCGAGACGATCACCGTCCAGAGGAGCGCGCCGCTGCTCGAGGACGCCTTCGGAGGCATCTTCTTCCTGCAGTACATCGCGCCCATGCGCGACGCGACCGTGGCCGTCACCGGACCCGCGGACATGCCGCTCGTGCACGCGGTGAAGGACGGCGACGTCGAGTTCTTGGAGAGCAGGGACGGTGACAGCATCACGTACGTCTGGTCTGCGACGGACACCGAGCAGATCGAGCCGGAGATCGGCATGGTGCCGTTCCGGCAGATCGCGACGCGCGTGCTCGTCTCCTCGATCCACACGTGGCCCGAGCTCTCGCGCTTCGGCTACCAGCTCCTCGGCACGAAGTGCATCGCCGAGGACTCGGTCAAGGAGCTCACGGCGGAGGTCACGGAGGGGCTTGAGACGACCGAGGAGAAGATCACCGCCATTCACTACTGGGTAATGGAGAACGTCCGCTACCTCGGTCTGGCGATGGACCGCGGCGCGTTCCTGGAGCCGCACACGGCCGCCTACACCCTCGAGAAGGAGTACGGCATCTGCCGTGACAAGGCGGTACTCATGGTGACGATGCTCGGCGAGATCGGCGTCCCGGCGTGGGTCGTCATGGTCAACCCGAGCTTCCGGACCGACACCGAGATCCCGTCGGTCTACTTCGAGCACGGCATCGTGGCCATCGAGGACGGCGAGGGCGGCTACCGCTACTTCGACCCGACCATCGAACACCATAGGGAGATCGACGCGAGCTACGTCGGTGACCGCTGGGTGCTCCATCTCACGCCGGAGGGCGAGGACATCCGACAGGTCCCGCACCGGCCCGCGGCCGTCAACTCCGGGCACAGTGCCGAGAACGGCGTGCTTCACGAGGACGGCGCGATCGAGGGCACGACAGTGATCACGGGGCGCGGCATCTACGAGATGATCATGCGGCAGTACGCTTCGGCCACGACCGACGAGCAGATGCGCCAGGTATGGGACGAGCTCGTCCAGAACATCTACCCCGGCGCAGAGCTCACCGAGTACACGTCGAGCGACGAGAACGACCTCTACACGCCGATGACGAACACCATCTGATGAGTTTCATTCGACTGGTTTTTTACAAAA
>CAZAQL010000005.1:0-43629 GCA_964487295.1 uncultured bacterium
TCGACGACGACTTCACCTTCGCGTACTACTTCGTGGAGAAACGCTCGTCGGCGGGGACTCCGGTCGAGATCACGAACCTGGTCGTCGGCGAGGACGGGGAGTTCTACACGCCGGGCGATCCTGCCGTGCTCGACGACAGGCGCCCGCCGGGGACCTACTACGTCGACTACGATCACGAGGGCCGCTACGCCCGCATCAAGTGGTTCTACCGGGCGGAGGACGAGCGCCGGACCTTCGACATCAGCTACAGGGCTCACGACGCGGTCGTCGTTCACGACGACTACGCGATGCTCTACTGGAAGTTCGTGGGCGAGCAGTCGACCGAACCCACCGCTCGGGTCGAGGGGACGATCCACCTTCCGGAAGGAGCGGTCGGCGACAGCGTCCGCGCCTGGCTTCACGCGCCGCTCACGAGCGAGTACAGCATCGGCGAGGACGGGACGGTGACGTTCTGGGTGGACCGCCTGCCGCCGGAGACGTTCGTCGAGCTTCGCGTGCTCTTCCCGCCGAGACTCGTGCCCGGCGCGACGCGGAGGGTCGAGGGGACGATCCTGCCGACGTCGCTCGTCGAGGAGGCCGAGTGGGTCGAGGAGGCGAACGCGGCGCGGGAGCGGGCGCAGGAACAGCTCAAGCGGGACGAGGAACTCGAGGTCCTCGGCACGTACGCCGGCGTCGCGCTCGCGATCGCCGTCTTCCTCGTGTGGCTCATCCTGTTCCTCGTCTACGGGCGGGAGTACAAGGTCGCCTTCGATGGCGACTACTACCGCGAACTCCCATCCGAACGCCCCCCGGTCGAGGTCGGTTACCTGTTCCGGTCGGGCGACGTCAACGCGGACGACATGGTGGCGACGATGCTCGACCTCGCGCGCCGCGGCTACCTGACCATCACGGAGCGCGAGGAGGAGCGGCACGGGTTCCTCAACATGCTCGGCGGCGGCAAGGACTACGTGCTGGAGTGGGTCAACCAGGACGTCGAGGATCTCAGGCGACACGAACGCAGCCTGCTCGCGTTCCTCTTCGGCGCGGAGTGCGTCGAAGGCAACAGGCTCTCGCTCAACGCGTTCAAGCGCGAGGCGCAGCGGCACTCGTCACGCTTTCTCTCGTGGTTCCGGGCGTGGCAGAAGCACATCATCGCCGTTGCGCGGGCGCAGGGCCTGCTCGAGCGGAAGAGCACGCACATGGCCGTGCTCGCCCTCGTGGTCGGGTTCGTCGGGATGACCCTCGCGGTCGTCATCGTCGTGGTGACACACAGCCTCTGGGCGCTCTCCGCGATGGTCTCGAGCGTTCTGGTCATCGCGCTCTCGATGCTCATCAAGCGCCGGTCGAAGGAGGCGGCCCTTGAGTTCGTGAAGTGGCGCGCCCTGAGGCAGTACCTGCTCCACTTCTCGACGCTCAACGAGGCTCCGCCGCAGTCGGTCGCGCTGTGGGAGCACTTCCTCGTCTACGCGACCTCGCTGGGAGTCGCCAAGGAGGTGCTCAAGCAGCTCGAGCCGATCCTCCCGGCCATGGAGCAGGCGTCCGGGCGGCAGTTCGCGGCCGGATGGTACGTTGCGGCCTCGGCGGCCGGTGACGGGATGAGCGGCATCTCCGGCCTGGCCGAGGGCATGTCGAGCATGGTCGCCGTCGCCGGGAGCGCCATGAGCACGGCGAGCGGGACGGGCGGCGGCGGCACCGGCGGGGGTGGAGGTGGCGGCGGCGGCGGAGGAGCCGGCGCCGGGTAGCGGACCGGTGGCGGGGCAGCGGCCCCGTACCCGCGGCGGCCGGGACCGGCCGGAACGGAGAGCGCATCGTGGCCGAGCGTCCCGAGTACACCGAGATCGAGCACACGGCCGACGTCGGGCTGGCTCTGCGCGCGCCCGATCTCGGGTCGGCGTTCTCGCGGACCGCGGCGGCCGCGTTCGATCTGATGTGCGACCTCACCACCGTCGGCGCATCCCTCGACTACGACGTTCGCGCCGAGGGGCGGCCCGGCGATATCGAGCACCTCATGATCCGCTGGCTCGCGGAGCTTCTCTACGTCGCGACCTCCGAAGGCGTTCTGCTCTCGCAGTTCGAGATCGTCGAGCTCGAGCCGGGGGCCGCGCTCGATGCATCGCGCATCGTGGCCCGAGCGCGGGGTGAGCGTTACGACCCGTCGCGGCACCGTCTGAAGGTGGAGCTCAAGGCGCCCACCTACCACGAGCTTAGGGTCGAGCGCGTCCGGGGCGCATGGTCGGTTCGGGTCATCTTCGATACGTAGGGGCGTCGGCGGCGGAAGCGCTGCATGGGAGAGGGCATGACGAAGCGAGACAAGGGACCGGAGGTCAGGCAGGTCTCCGAGTTCGTCTGGGAGATCCCGCGAACGGGCGGCATGCGTGTTCCCGGACGCGTCTACGCCGACGAGCGACTGATGCCCGACATCCTCAAAGACAACGGGATGACACAGGTTTCGAACGTCGCGCACCTGCCGGGAATCGTCGGGTACTCGCTCGCGATGCCGGATATCCACTGGGGCTACGGGTTCCCGATCGGGGGCGTAGCCGCGACCGATCCCGAGGCGGGAGGCGTGATCTCGCCCGGCGGCGTCGGCTACGACATCAACTGCGGCGTGAGGCTCATCGCGAGCAACATCCCGCGTGAGGATGCCGCGCGCAGCATCCGGGAGCTCGTCGAGGCGCTCTTCCGGGACGTGCCGTCCGGTCTCGGATCGAGCGGCGCCATCGGCAAGCTCTCGGCCCGCGACGTCGGCGCCGTGATGCGCGACGGCGCGGCCTGGGCCGTCGAGCACGGATACGGAGCGGCGACCGATCTCGAGCATACCGAGGAGTCGGGTCGACTGGCATCGGCCGACCCCGACGCGGTCGGAAGCCGCGCGGTGGAGCGCGGACGGGACCAGCTCGGTACGCTGGGCTCGGGCAATCACTTTCTCGAGGTCGGGTACGTCGACGCGGTCTACGACGAGACCGCGGCCGCGGCCTACGGCCTCGTCGAGGGGATGACGACGATCATGGTGCACTCCGGGTCGCGCGGCCTCGGCTACCAGGTCTGCGACGACTCGCTCGACGTCATGCAGCGCGCCGCCGAGCGGTACGACATTCGCCTGCCCGATCGCCAGCTCGCGTGCGCACCGGTCCGGTCGCGCGAGGGCGAACGCTACCTCGCGGCCATGGCCTGCGCCGCCAATTACGCGTGGGCGAACCGCCAGATCCTCATGACGCTCGCGCGGCGAGCGGTGGCGAAGGTCCTCGGCGCCACCGAGCAGTCGCTCGGACTCAGGCTCGTCTACGACGTCTGCCACAACATCGCCAAGATGGAGCGCCACGCGGTCGAAGGGAGCGAGCGCACGCTCTGCGTCCACCGCAAGGGCGCGACGCGCGCCTTCCCGGGTGGGCGCCCCGATGTGCCGTCCCGCTACCGGAGCGCCGGTCAGCCGGTGCTCATCCCCGGGGACATGGGGACGGAGTCGTTCGTCTGCGCCGGCACGGACCGGGCGATGGCGGAGACGTTCGGCAGCTCCTGCCACGGCGCGGGGCGGGTCATGTCCCGCTCGCGCGCGAAGAAGGAGGCCCGAGGCCGCGACCTGGGCTCGGAGCTCAGAGAGCGCGGCGTCTTCGTCATGGCCTCGGGCAAGGGGACGCTCGCCGAGGAGATGCCGGATGCCTACAAGGACGTCGACTCGGTCGTCGACGTCGTCGACCGCGCCGGGATCGCGACAAAGGTGGCGCGACTGAGGCCTCTGGGGGTCGTGAAGGGTTGAGCCGCGGCACGATGACGAGTCGCGAGGAGGCCTGCCATCGACCGGAGGCCTCCCGCGTATCGCGGAGGACGGGACAGGAAAAGAGGCCCGATGAAGAACAAGGAGATCGCGGCCCGTTTCGACGCGACGGCCGACATCCTCGAGATCCTCGACGCGAACCGGTTCCGCATCAACGCGTACCGGCGTGCGGCGCGCGTCATCGACGACCTGACCGTCGACGTCGCCGGCCTCCTCGAGTCGGGGGAGCTCACCGGCCTGCCCGGCATCGGCCAGGGCACGGCGGAGTCCATCGAGGAGTATCTCGAGACCGGGACCATGCAGGCCTACGAGTCCGTCCGCAAGGAGGTTCCGAAGAAGCTCGTCGAGCTGCTGGAGATCCCCGGGCTGGGACCGAAGACCATCGGCATGTTCTGGCGCGAGCTCGACATCCGGTCGCTCCGCATGCTCAGGCGGGCGCTCGGGAGCGCGCGGGCGCTCGAGCTGCCGGGCATGGGAGCGAAGCGGATCGAGAAGATCCGCGCCGGCATCCGGGCGTACGAGTCGCGGAGCGGGCGGACCCTCCTGGGCGCGGCGCTTCCGATCGCCGAGAGCATCGTCGAGCGGCTTCGAGAGGTCCGGGGCGTCAAGGACGTGAGTCTGGCCGGCTCCGCCCGTCGCTTCCGCGCGACGATCGGGGATCTCGACATCCTCGTCGCGAGCGGCCGGCCGGAGGAGGTCATCGGAGCGTTCACGGCTCTGGACGAGGTCGAAGAGGTCCTCGCTTCCGGGACGACCAAGGCGAGCGTCCGTCTCACCGACGCGCTGCAGGTCGACCTGCGCGTCGTCGCTCCGACCGAGTGGGGGGCGGCGCTCATGTACTTCACGGGCTCCAAGGAGCACAACGTCAGGCTTCGAGGCATCGCTCGACAGAAGGACATGAAGCTCTCCGAGTACGGCCTCTTCTCCGGCGAGGCGCGACTCGCCTCGAGGACCGAGAAGGCCGTGTACCACAAGCTCGGGATGCCGTGGATCCCGCCCGAGCTCCGCGAGGACCGCGGGGAGGTGGAGGCCGCGCTCGAGGGTGATCTGCCCGAGCTGGTCACGGGCGATGACATCCGGGGCGATCTTCACCACCACTCCGACTGGAGCGACGGGCTCGCGACGCTCGAGGAGGTGGCGTCCTCGGCGAAGCGCCGGGGCTACGAGTACATCATCATCAGCGACCACTCCCGGTCCCTCAGAATCGCCAACGGGCTCTCCGAGGAGCGGCTTCTCGAACAGGGCGAGGAGATCGACCGGATCAACCGGAAGCTCCGAGGCCTGAGGCTTCTCAAGGGGACCGAGGCCGACATCCGATCGGACGGGACCGTCGACTTCGCGGACGAGATTCTCGAGAGCCTGGACGTCGTCATCGCATCGATCCACTCCGGGTTCGAGCAGTCGCGCGACCGCATCACGGGTCGCATCACCGATGCGATGCGGAACCCGCACGTCGACATCATAGGGCATCCGACGGGACGCCTCCTCGAGCGCAGGGAGCCGTACGCCGTGGACCTGGAGGCGGTGATGCGGGCCGCGGCCGAGACGGGCACGGCGCTCGAGATCAACTGTCACGACGAGCGCGTCGATCTGGATGACATCCACGCTCGGCGCGCCGCCGAGATGGGGGTGAGGCTCTCGCTCGGAACGGACTCCCACGATCCGTCCCAGCAGTGGATGATGGACATCGGCGTCCACACGGCGCGGCGGGCGTGGCTGAGCCCCGACTCACTCCTCAACACGATGACCGCCCGCTCGCTCCTTCGGTATCTCGCCAGCACGAAGAAGCCGTGATGAACCCGGCACGACCACGCTTCACCGTAGGGCCGAGCCGCGCTCTCCGCGGGTGAGAGGGCGCTCGTTCGGCCTCGCAGATCCGCCTGCCGAGGCAAGGTTCTTGCAAACACCGGAACACTGTGCTATGGTGGAGATGCGCTGGCGGGACGGACTCGAGTCCCCCGGCGCACGCTGCCAGAGAACCGGGACGTGAGTCATTGACAACTACCGGGAACTGTGGTATTGTTGGAACTATGGAAGTTGGCGGAGCGCCCGTGACGAGGGACCGCCTCTGACGAGCATACCCAACCGACTGCGAGGTGCATCATGACGATCCTGAACCGAGTCTGCGCAGGGGTCCTGGCGATTCTCCTGAGCGCGGTCTTCGCTCTCCCGGCACTGGCGGCCGTCGGGTGCGACGCGACCGGCGAGGTCTCGATCGCCCAGGGTGAGGACCAGTACATCTACACCATCACCGTGAACTGGGACTTCATGGGGGCGGCCTCTCCCGAGCGCGTGATGCTCAACCTCGATCATCTGGTGGATTGCCCGTTCTACGATCCGGATGATCCGATCCAGCAGAACTACATCACTCCTCAGACCTCGTGGAGCGAGGCGGAGGGGGAGTGCTTCGACATCTACGGTGAGCCCGCTGACGGCATCCTGTGGATGGGCGACATGGCCATGGAGGATCCGGACTGCTGGATCCCCACGCTTCACATTGCCTGGGCGAACGACGGGCCGACGATCAACTGCGATGTCCCGACCGCGGGCACCGCGACCTTCTCGTTCTTCTCCTACGGCATGCCCATCAACGACCAGATGTACTACGGCGCGCTTCTCATCAAGGCCGGGCCGTACTGCATCGAGTGCGACTACTTCGGACCGATGCCCGACTGCAACACGTGGGCGCCGGTCGAGGAGTCGCGCTGGGGCACCATCAAGGCCCTGTACCGGTAGCTCCTGACCACAGACAGAAGAGCGAAAAGAGGGGACGTCGCGAGACGTCCCCTCTTCGTTGCGTATGGCTCTCGTGCGAGCGTGCGGCTCTCGTGCAAGCGTATGGCTCTCGCGCGCGGCGCAGCGACCCGCGCCGGCTACATCGCGCGCAGCGCAGCGACCCGCGCCGGCTACATCGCGCGCAGCGCGGCGACCCGTTCCTCGACCGGCGGATGCGTTGAGAACAGCTTGTTGAACGCGCCCTTCCGGTCCTTGAGCGGGTTGGAGATGTAGAGGTGCGCCGTCGCCTTGTTGGCGACCTCGAGCGGATCGCGATCGCCGGAGATCTTGACAAGCGCGCTTGCGAGACCCTCGGGGTAGCGCGTCAGAAGCGCGCCGTTGGCGTCCGCCAGGAACTCGCGCTTCCTCGAGATGGCCAGCTTGATGAGCTGCGCGATGATCGGGGAGAGGATCGCCAGGCCGATGGCGACCAGAAGGAGAATGGAGCCCGAGTTGCCCCCGCCCTGGGACTTGCGCCGTCTGCCGCCGCCCCAGAAGAAGCTCCGGAGCATCCAGTCGCTGACGAGGGCCACCGTGCCGACGAGCACGACCGTGATGGTCATGAGCCTCGTGTCGTAGTTCGCGATGTGGGACATCTCGTGAGCGACCACGCCCTCGAGCTCGACACGGTTGAGCTTCGAGAGAAGCCCCGTGGTGACGGCGATGGCCGCGTGCTCGGGGTCGCGGCCGGTCGCGAACGCGTTCGGCGCCGAGTCGTCGATGATGTAGAGCGCGGGCTTCGGGATGCCCGCGGCGATGGCGAGTCCCTCGACGGAGTGGTAGAGGTGCGGATGGTCCTCGAGCCTCGCGGGTCGAGCCCTGCTGATGGCGAGCGCTATCCGGTCGCTGTTGTAGTAGCCGGCGAAGGCTCCGATCCCCGCGACGACCGCTGCGATGATGGGACCCGCGTAACCGAAGGACGTGGTCTGTCCGAAGATCCAGCCGAGGAATATGACGAAGCCGACGAACAGGACGAGCAGGACGCCTGACTTGACCTTGTTCGCGCTGATCTGCTCCCACATGGTGGCGCGCTCCGTGGTATCGGTCCCTCACCGTGGCCCGTCACGGCACGAGGCGGGGCCGGCGGCGCGGGAACATCGTGCGACAGGCCGGTGGTGCTTTCCGGCACGCGGACTACGGCGATGCCGGAATGAGGCTCAACAGGGTCGTCACGCACGCGATCAGGAGCAGGACGGCCGGGATGACGAGGTTCGGCGCCTTGCCCTCCTCCTTGAAACGCTTCCGGCCCAGCAGCAGCGCGCCGCCCGCGAAGAGATAGAGCAGCGCGAGGACGATCTTCATGACGATGACGAACATCGATCCCCCTTAGAACTTGACCTCCACCGGCTCACGCTCTCCCTCTTCGATCTCGAAGTAGTCCCGCGGCTTGAAGTTGAACATCGAGGCGATGATGTTCGACGGGAACATCTGGCGCTTGTTGTCGTACTTGAGAACCGTGTCGTTGTAGAACTGCCGCGCGTAGGCGATCTTGCTCTCGATGCCGGAGAGCTCCTCCTGGAGCATCATGAAGTTCTGGTTCGCCTTGAGCTCGGGGTAGGCCTCCGCCACCGCGAAGAGCGACTTGAGCGCGCCGGTGAGCATGTTGTTCGCGTCCGAGCTGTCCTTGACGGTCTGCGCGTTCATCAGAGCCGACCGTGCCTCGGTGACCTTCTGGAACACCTCTTTCTCGTGGGCGGCGTACCCCTTCACCGTCTCGACGAGATTCGGCACGAGGTCGGTGCGGCGCTTGAGCTGCACGTCGATCTGCGACCAGGCGTTGCTGATGCGGTTGCGGAGCTGGATGAGGGCGTTGTACGTGCCCGCGA
This sequence comes from uncultured bacterium, assembly GCA_964487295.1. Taxonomy (GTDB): domain Bacteria; phylum Joyebacterota; class Joyebacteria; order Joyebacterales; family Joyebacteraceae; genus JAPEKQ01. The sequence goes on from CAZAQL010000005.1 coordinate 8,356, forward strand.
CGTAGAGCACGATGACGACGACTATGGCAATGGGGATGATCATGCCGCCCACGGTGTCCTCCTTGTGGTGGCGCCCACGGGCGCCGGGGCGTCTGCGTGAAGCCTCGCGTGTTCCGGACTATCCAGCATAGCACTTATAGGTCGCCGGTTCAGCCCGCGTCAAGCGCCGATGCGGGCGCATCGTCCTTCCCGGGGCGCCGGGGCGCGTGCCGCTTCACCCGGACGGGCAGGCGGTCAGCTTTCGATACGGGCCCGGCGGAGCCGGAGCGAGTTCGTCACGACGGAGACCGACGAGAACGCCATCGCCGCGGCGGCGTAGACGGGCCTCAAGAGAAGGCCGAACGCCGGGTAGAGCGCCCCGGCCGCGAGCGGGATGCCCACCGTGTTGTAGAAGAACGCCCAGAAGAGGTTCTGGCGGATGGTGCGCATCGTGCGCCTGGAAAGCCGGATGGCGCGTTCGATGTCGCCGAGGTCGTCGCGCATGAGCGCGATGTCGGCCGCCTCGACCGCCACGTCGGTCCCGGTCCCGATCGCGATGCCGACGTCCGCCTGCGCGAGCGCCGGGGCGTCGTTGATGCCGTCTCCCACCATCGCGACGATCTCGCCGCGCTCCTGAAGGCGGGCGACCTCTGCGGCCTTGTCGCCCGGCATGACCTCCGCGATCACGTCGTCGACGCCGAGCTTCGAGGCGACCTGCTGGGCGACCTCGCGCCGGTCGCCCGTGAGCATCACGACGGAGAGCCCGAGCGATCGGAGCCCGCTTACGGCGGCCGCCGCGTCGGGGCGCACCGTATCCGCGACCGTCAGCATGCCCGCGAGCGTCGCTCGTCCTGCACCGTTCCCGGCGCCGTCGACGGCGACATACACGCGGCTCGCCGCGCGTCCGGAGTCGTCCACGGAGTCCGCTTCACCCAGTGACCCGAGCGCGTCGTTCCAGACGCCCTGCTCCTCAAGGTGCTCGCGCGTCCCGGCCAACACGCGGGCGCCCCCGACCGTCGCGAGGATGCCGCGTCCGGGAACGGCCTCGACCGACTCCGGCCGTTCCACGGCCAGCCCGAGCGTCTCGGCGTGCGCGACGATGGCCCTGGCGACGGGGTGTTCGGACCGCGACTCGGCGGCGGCGGCGATCCGGAGAAGCTCGCGCTCGTCCGAGGTCCCGGCGGTTCGGACGCCCGTGACCGAGAGCGCTCCGGTCGTCAGCGTGCCGGTCTTGTCGAGCACGACCGTCGTGACGCGGTGCGTCGTCTCGAGCGGTTCGCCGCCCTTGATGAGGATGCCCATTTCCGCGCCGCGACCGGTGCCGACCATGATGGCCGTGGGCGTGGCCAGACCCATCGCGCACGGGCACGAGATGACGAGGACAGCCACGAAGTTCAGGAGCGCGGTGACGAGACTCGGCTCGGGTCCGAGGAAGAACCAGAGCGCGAACGTCAGAGCGGCGACCCCGATGACGACCGGCACGAACACGCCGGCGACCCGGTCTGCGACGCGCTGGATGGGTGCCTTGGAGCCCTGCGCCTGCTCGACCAGGCGGGTGATCTGCGAGAGGACCGTGTCGCCACCCGTGCGCGTCGCCCGGAACTCGAACGCTCCCGTCCGGTTCACGGTCGCGCCGATGACCTCGTCTCCCTTGCGCTTGTCGACGGGGAGGCTCTCACCGGAGATCATCGATTCGTCGACGGCTGTCGTTCCGTTCGTGATGACGCCGTCGACCGGGACCGCCGCCCCGGGCTTGACGACGAGGACGTCGCCGGGCGAGACGTCCGCGACCGGGATCTCGGTCTCCCGTCCGTCCCTCAGGACGATGGCGGTGCGCGGCGCGAGCTGGGCGAGTCGGGTGATGGCGCGGGAGGCGCGGCCCTTCGATCGCGCCTCGAGGTAGCGGCCGAAGAGCACCAGCGTGACGATCATGGCGCTCGTGTCGTAGTAGACGTGCACGGACTGCCCGGCGCTCGAGAAGATGCCGGGCGCCACCGTGGCGACGAGGCTGTATGCGAACGCGGCGCCCGTGCCGACCGCGACGAGCGTGTTCATGTCGGACGTGCCGTGCCGCGCGGCCACGAGCGCGCCCCGGTAGAACCTCGCTCCCGCCCAGAACATCACCGGCACGGTGAGGGCGAGGAGCGAGACGAAGCGAACGCGCTCCGGCACGAGCAGCACGAAGGGGAAGAGGCGCGGCATGCTTCCGACGAATACGATCACCGAGAGGACCGCGGCCACAACGAGACGGCGCTGGAGCTCTCTCAGTTCCCGCTCCTGGCGCTCAAGCCGCGACTCCGCCGCCCCGCTCGCGTCGTCCGGGGTCGCGCCGTTCCGAAGTGCGACCGTGTAGTCCCCGGCGCGGCCCGTCGCGGCGACAATGTCCTCGTCGGCGACCGTGCCCTGGACGGACTCGAAGAGGAGACCGCCCGTCGCGACGTTCACGCTCGCGCTGACCGCGCCCGGGAGACCGAGAAGCTCGCGCTCGATCTTCTGAACGCAGCCCGCGCAGAAGATCCCCTCGACCTCGCCTCGACGACTCTGGACGGGCACCGTGTACCCGGCCTGAGCGACCGCCTCGACGATGTGGGCCGCGATGGGGCCGTCCTCGGTGGCGACGTCCCGCGTCGTGGCCGTGTCGCTGAGCTCCACGCGCGCCGCCTCGGTGGCGAGGTTCACTTGAGCGCGCGCCACGCCGTGCACGGCCGCGATCGCCCTCTCGACGCGAGCGACGCACCCGGCGCACGTCATGCCGCCCACGGGAATGGTGAGCGTGCGCTTCCTGGAGTCGTTCACCTGGCCTCCTTGACGGAAGTCCGTGACGTCCGTACGATGGGGTGGCTGCGGCGGTCGTCGCCGGCCTGCGCGTCTGCCTCCACCTGTTCTGATGCGGCCCGGGCCGCGCCGATGCCGGTTGACTCGAAGGAGAGAGACATGGTTGAGAGCTTCACGGTCCGAACGAGGGGCCGCACGGCGATGGAGAGCATCACGGGCGAGGTCAGAGAGGCCGTCCGCTCGCTCGGCGTCACCGACGGCGCCGTCGTTGTCTACACGCCGCACACGACGGCCGCGATCACGATCAACGAGAGCGCCGACCCCAGCGTCGTCCGTGACATCACCACGACGCTCGACGAGGCCTTCCCGCGGCGCGCCGACTACCACCACGCGGAGGGCAACTCGGACGCGCACATCAAGTCGTCGCTCGTGGGCTGCTCCGAGCTCGTGCTCGTCCGCGGCGGCGAACTCATGCTCGGGACGTGGCAGGGACTCTTCCTCTGCGAGTTCGACGGACCGAGGACGCGCACGGTGCACGTGTCGACCATGAGCGGGGCCGCCTGAGCGGCCACGCGGGCTTGCCGCGTTCGCGCCGCCCGCGTTCCGTTGCCATCGCGCCCGGCTAGCGGTCGCGTTCCGACGCGCGCCTGGACCACGAGAAGAGCAGCCAGAGCGCGAAGACCACCATGACGAAGGTGGACGCGAGCCCTCCCTCGGGGCCGAAGCCGGCGCCCGACACGACCCCGTCCTCGGCGACCTCCCTGACCTCGAGCACACCGTAGACCGGCATACCGCTGACCGGGACCGAGAAGAACATCCCCAGCAGGAAGTTCCACGCGAAGTGGAACCCGATGGGGACCCAGAGCGCGCCGCTGCGGTAGTAGAGCACGCAGAGCAGCACGCCGATGAGGATGATGTTGACGAGGCTCAGAAACCCCGCGCCCGGATTGAGGACGTGGGCCAGCGAGAAGACGAAGGACGAGACGAAGATCGCGACGTAGCGCCCGAGCATCCTCGCCGAGGGCGAGAGTTCCGGATGCAGCGGGGCCGGCGCCCGGGGCGCGACGCTCACGGCCTCCCCGTTCCAGGGCGCGGCACCCGCACCCGCGGTCTCAACGCCGACCCTCTCCGTGGAGGGCGCGACGAGGGTCCCCGACGGGCGGGAGAACAGGCCGATCAGCCAGCGCATCGTCTCATCGAGCCGCTGCAGCATGTACCCGCGGAACATCAGTTCCTCGTAGTATCCGACGGCGATGAATCCGAGCACGGACAGGATCATGTAGGCTGTGAGGGAGAGCCCCTCCGGGTTCGGCGACGCGAAGCCGAGGACCTCGATCTCCCCGGACCAGACCGAGACGCCGAACATCGCTCCCGCGAGCAGCGCGGCGATGCCCGCTCCCTTCAGGAACGAGCCGAACCATCCGGGTCTCAGAGCGACGCCGAGCCCGCCGTACGACCGCCCCTCGATGAACCGGACGAAGACCCACGTGTAGAGGATCGTGAAGACCCCGAGGACGATGAGCACCGGGAAGAACCACGGTCCGAGCGCCTCGAGGAGCGCCTCGGTGTCGAACGCCGTCTCGCCGATCGCATCGAGACGCTCGGGCGGGACGCCGCCGACGGTCATGAGGATGCCGAGAAGGATGCCCCCGGCGAGCGAGAGCCCGACGAGGACGATGCCGTAGCCCACGAAGTAGAGCACGAGACCGAGGGCGGGGTGGACCCGCGGGCGTTCGGCGAGACCCGTCATCGGTACATCGCCTTGATGCTGCCCCAGGACGACTCTTCGCCGCGGACGTAACTCGACTCGGCCCAGCTCACGATCTCCCAGAGCTGCTCGCCGTCCGGCCCGGTGTCGTCCTCGTCGAACGAGATGACGAAGCGCTCGACGGCGTTGGCCCAGAATGTGAAGTTGCCCGGCAGGTGTATCCACAGGTCGGCGTTGTAGTCGACCTGCCAGTCGGAGCCTCCGCCAGGGAGCGGGATCGGGACGGGAGCGCCGATCTGCGTCAGCGTGAGCTGGACCGATTCGATGTTGGTGTCGTCTCCGAACATGTTCCACGCGATCGTCGACTCGGTCTCGACGTCCCACGACCACGGCAGCGACGGGTCACTCATGACGTCGTCCTCGCTCAGCCAGAACGTGAACGACTCCGCGAGGCAGTCCGTGAGGGCGACCGGGTCCAGGGCCTCGTACGACGCCTCGAACTTCGCCATGACGTTCTCGACCGTCGTCCGGAGCGGGTAGCCCGCCGCGTTGTCCCCGAACAGGAGCTTCATCTCGGTCCAGTTCGTCGCGTTCGTACGCCCGGCCGCGCCGCCGGATGGGGCCGCGTTCCCGCGGCGCGAGAGGCCGCTCGCGCGCGCCGTCCCGCCCCCGTCGAACGATGCGGCGCTCGCCTGTGAATCAGCCTCGTCGCGGCACGGGACGTCGCCGGTGTCGCTCCACTCCGACACGCTCCACAGCGGCTCGCCCTGCGCGGATGTGTCGCCCTCGTGCGTCTCGAGCTTGAAGCTCGCGAAGCCGTTGACCTGGTGCGTGATCCCGTCGATCACGGCCCGCACCGTGTACTGCTGGTAGTACTCCCACGCGCTCGGGTCGCCTGGGTTCGGGCCCTGGATCTCGAGCGGGTCGCGCTCCTGGTTCAGCGTGAGCGTGACCGACGTGGCCGTGGCGCGCCCGCTGAACGCCTCCTCGTGGATCATCTGCTCGGTCCCGCGACCCCAGTAGTCGGGCAGCGTCGGGTCGGCGATGACCGTGTTCGGCTCGAGGTAGAACGCGAAATCCTCGGCCAGGCAGGTGAGGAACGTCGAGGCGTCCCGCGCGTCGTAGCTCTCGGTGATGCGGTCGAGCACGCCCTGCGGCGTGGTGCGGTCCGCGTAGTCGTCCACGTCGGGCGACGCGGAGTTCGAGCAGCCGGCGGCGAGCGCCGCGGCGCAGAGGAGGGCGCCGAGGAGTTCCAGCCGGTTCCTGGTTCGTGATCGGTTCATGGTTGTACGCCTCGCATGAAGAAAGTCCGTCCTGCGTCTCGTCGACGGAGCATCACGGTCGTTCTGCAGTATCGCACAGACACATCGCCAGTATTGCACAGACGCATCGCCACGGTCAATCGGGGGCGGCTATGACCGTTGGCGCCGGTGACCGGCTCGCGCCGACGTGGGCGACCTCTCGATCGGCGACCCTGCGCGCGCCAGTTGGTCGTATCGGTTGTCGACGAAGTTTACAGTCAGGCGGGCAGACAGCCGCGTCGGCATCTGCGGCCAGCCGCCCGCGGCTCGCGGAAACCGCAGCGGCAAGGGAGGTTCCGTGACGGGAGCCGCACCGACGGCACCGCTCCGCCGACGGTGGCACGCGGCTTGTTACATGTTGGGGCAAGCGCTTGCGTCGTGGCCATGACGAGGCTCGGAGCTGGGCGGGGGCGATCTGAAAAGGGGCAGAGCGTTCCCGTCCCAGCACCGGCCGAAGGCGCGCGCGACCATGCCGGAGGCGGCCGGCGGGACCCGTCCGTGCAAATGTGCCTTGCGCCTCCATTTTCCGTTGATTAAACTGGCCTGTATGTCGTCAGTTACCAGCGGAGGAGGCACCGAATGAACCGCATTCCGATCGCTGCACTCATTGTCATTCTCATGGTCCCCGCCCTCGCCGCCGCAGAAGACGGTTCGGCGGGGCTCGCATTCCTCAAGCTCGGCGTCGGCGCCAGACCGATCGCGCTGGGCGACGCCTACACCGCTGTGAGCGGCGACGTCTCGACGATCTACTGGAACCCGGCTGGCATGGTTGCTGTCGATGGGACCGACGTGGGGCTCATGCACGCCGAGTGGTTCCAGGGCATCCGCTACGAGTTCGCCGGCGGCGTCAGGTCCTTTGGAGACCAGGCGATCGGCGTGAGCGTCGTGGGGCTCTACATGGACGATCTCGAGCGGCGGGAGGGTCCGACCTCTGACCCGATCGGGCACTTCGGCGTCTTCGACTTCGCGTTCACGGGCGCGTACGCGCGGCGTCTCACCAGCGAGTTCGACGTCGGCGTCTCGATCAAGTACCTGCACGAGAAGATCGACGACGAGCTCGCGCGGGGCGTCGGCGTGGACCTCGGGGCCATCTACCGTTTCCCGATGGTCCATGGGCTCTCGGCCGGTCTCGCGGTTCAGAACCTCGGGCCGCAGATGAGTTTCATCGAGGAGAAGTTCGACCTGCCGGTCCAGTACAAGGCCGGCGCGGCGTACACGACCCCGGTCGAGGCGCTCAAGGGCGCCGTGCTCGTGACGGGCGACCTGGTCGTCCCGAACGACGGCGACGCGAAGACACACTTCGGACTCGAGTACGAGTACGACAACATGGTAGCGCTGCGCGTCGGGTACCGGAGCGGCTGGGACAACCAGAACATCTCGTTCGGGCTCGGAGCCAGGGTCGGCAGCATGAGGATCGACTACGCCTACGTGCCGTTCTACTCCGATCTGGGCGACACGCACCGGGTCTCACTGGGATTCATGCTCTAGCGCGAGACCTCGTGCCGGTCCCCGGATTCGGCACGGGACGCGGAGTCCGCAGACGACGACAGGGGCCCCCGGAAGGGGCCCCTGTCGTGTTGTGTTACCCCGGCGTGCGCGGCGAGCCCGCCGGGCGCGTCGAACCCCATCAAGCTGCCGGACGCGGGGGGGTCCCCATCAAGCTGCCGGACGCGGGGGGGTCCCCATCAAGCTGCCGGACGCGGTGGGTCTCCATCAAGCCGCCGGACGCATCAGATGATGGCCGGCATGCCGCTCTACATTCCCCGACGGACAGCGTCGTTCGCAACGAGCGTGCCCTGCTCCCAGCGAAGCATGTGGAACCCGCCAGCGTCGAGGGCGACGACCGAGCGATGCGTCATCCAGTCCCCGACGATGATCGCGTCACCGGCATCACGATGCCACGCGCACGGCGCGTGAACGTGGCCGACGACGGCCGCGTCGAGTCCTTCGTCGAGCTTCGAGAAGAGGAAGTCGCGCATCGGCGGGATGGCGCGCTGGACGCGGTCCTCCGTGATGCCGGAGACGTTCGACACGTGGACCGCGAGCCGGCCACCAAGGGCAGGGGAGAGCTGACGGAAGAGGGCGATCGAGACGGGGCTTCTCAGAATGCGCTTGAGGATCCGGTACCCCCAGTCGCCCGCGGGAAGCCCGTCACCATGCGCGAGGAAGATGCGCCGCCCGAAGTGCTCCACGATCCGAGGGTCCCGGCTCACGGACGCCGCGGTGAGCTCCTCGAACTCGGACCCGAGCCAGTAGTCGTGGTTCCCGCCCAGGATGGTCACGGCTGCGCCGGATGCCGAGAGCCGTCTGAGCGCGGCGAGCACGCGCGCGTGCCCGTGGTTCGAAGGGAGGCGATACTCGAACCAGAAGTCGAAGATGTCACCAAGGAGGTAGAGGTGAGACGCTCTGCCGTCGAGCCGGCCGAGGAGATCCTCGAGGTCGCGCTCGTTCAGCTCGTCGTCCGGGTCCCCGAGTCCGCCGAGATGCGCGTCCGCGATGAAGAAGACGGCCCTCTCGACCGTCTCTCTGGATGATGCGCCGGATGTGTCATCGGAAAGCGGCATGAGGACTCGTTTCCTGACATATGGCGTGAATGTTGCACTCTAGGGGAGGTTCGACCCGACCGGACGGGCCGCCGGGCCCCCGGACGACCTCACGATAAATGAATGCCAAATCGCTTGACCGCACGCAACCTTTTTCGTAGGATTGCATCTCATTGAGTACCGGTCCGGAATCGTGCCCCGTCTCTGCGTGTCTCTGCTGAGTGCGGGCACACGGCGGACCAGCTGGATCGCGGCGGCGACCGTCAGCCGGAATATACCCGTGGTCGGTCGCGGTCGCAAGCGAAAGCCGGGCGAGAGCCCGCGTCGAGGAGACCAACGATGTCAACGCTCTGGGATGATGTGAAGAACGCCATCGTCGACGGCTACGTGTACGCTTCGGACAAGGCCGAGGAGTTGACGGCGATCGGCAAGGCTCGCGTCGACGTTGTGAAAGCGAACCGCAAGATCGCCCAGGCGCTGGGTCGGGTTGGCGACCGTGTGTTCCAGCTCTTCGAGGACGAGCAGCAGTCCGCGATCGCCGAGGACGCTGAGGTCGTCGGAGCCGTTGAGGAGATTCGTTCGCTGCGCCGGGAGATCTCTCGTCTCGAGGATGAGATCGAGCGGATCAAGGCGGAGAGGAACGAGTCGCACTCGAAGGACACCACCGAGTAGGACTGCGGCATTTCGAGACTCCCTCCGAGTTGCATCCTTGCCTGGGAACATTGGAGTGGTCTGTCGGGGCGAAGCGCGTCGAGCGTGTGAGGGTCCGCGTGGCTCATCACACCGCCGGGTGCGCTGGGGAACGGAACAGCACAGTTGAGGCCGACAGTGAACCGTCTGAGATCAGGGGGTCGAACGACATGAAGAACTCAGCTGGCTGGCTTTGGGGCGGCATTGCGTTGATCCTCGTCGGCGTCGTCGTCGGCGTGCTCATCACCGCGGCAGCGAATCTCTCGCCGCTCTCGATGGCGCAGGACGGCGACGAACGCGCGGTGGAGATCGCCGCGAGCACCGTCACCGCGTTCGGCGAGAGCCCGTTCGTGGCCGTCGTTGACGAGGTGATGCCGGCGGTCGTGAGCGTCGACACGAAGCGCACGATCCGACGCAGCGCGGACCCGTTCGAGGAGATGTGGCGGCAGTTCTTCGGCCAGTCGCCGAGGGGCCGCAGCAGCACTCCCCGGTATGAGGAGTACGAGGTGCCCGGCTCGGCGTCCGGGTTCATCTTCGATCGTGAGGGGTACATCCTGACGAACAACCACGTCGTGCGTGGAGCCGACGAGATCGAGGTGTCGCTCTCGGACGGACGTGAGTTCACCGCCGAGGTCGTCGGACAGGATCCGAGCACCGACATCGCCGTCATCAGGATCGAGGGCGAGGACCTGCCCTTCGTGAGGCTGGGTGACTCCGACGATCTCAAGGTCGGCAGCTGGGCCATCGCGATCGGCAATCCGCTCTCGCTCGAGGGAACCGTGACGGTCGGCGTCGTGAGCGCGCTCGGCCGCGCGAACCTGAACATCTCCGGCGGGGCGCCCGTCTACCAGGATTTCATCCAGACCGACGCCTCGATCAACTTCGGCAACAGCGGCGGACCGCTGTGCAACATCCGGGGCGAGGTCATCGGTGTGAACGCGGCGACGAACGTCTCGGCCGAGGGCATCGGGTTCGCCATTCCGATCAACCTGGCCAGGGACGTGGCGGAGGCCCTCAGGGCCGACGGCCGCGTGGTTCGCGGGTACCTGGGCGTCGTTCCGCAGGACATCACACGAGACCTGGCGGAGGCCGCGGGACTCGACGGCACGCGCGGGGTTCTCATCGCGAGCGTCGAGGGCGAGACCCCGGCGGCGGACGCCGGGCTCCAGGCGGGCGACGTCGTCGTTGAGCTCAACGGCGTCGAGATCGATGATGCTTCGCACTTCCGGCGCGTCGTCGCCGAGGTCGGGCCGGGCGAGCGGGCGAAGATGAAGATCGTCCGCGCGGGCGAGACCAGGAACGTGACGGCGACGCTCGTCGAGCGGCCGGATGTGGCAAGCGCCGACGAGGAGATCCCGGATGAGCAGGAGACCTGGCTCGGCATCGACGTGGCGTCGATCGACGACCCGCTCGCGGACGAGTGGGAGATCCAGGCGCGTGAGGGCGTGCTGGTCGTCGGAGTCGAGCGGGGCAGCGAGGCGGCCGAGGCCGGCATCCAGCAGGGCGACGTCATCCGTCGCGTGGGCGAGCTCGATGTCGAGGATCTGCGCGACTACCGGGCCGCCGTCGAGCAGTACCGGGAGTTCAACAGGGCCGTGCTCATCATGGTACAGCGGGGCGAGCACACCTATTTCGTGGCCGTGAGGCCGAAGGGCTAGCGGCCGGGAGACCGGCGGTCATCGGGGAAGCGAAGCCCGGCGGCCCACAGGTCGAGATGCGAACCGCCGAACGGCGGGCCGCATCCAAACAAGTGGAGCAGGATCAGGACGGTGCGACACAGCGTCGCGTTCGTCCGAAGGCAAGAAAGCGCGGAGAGAGCGACCCATCGTCGCGCCGCGCACGGAGGCAGTAGAAACAGATGCCGTACTACGGAGAATCAGCAGAGGAAGACAAGAGCCTGCAGCACTATCTTCGGGAGATCGCGAAGACGCCTCTCCTGACGCGTGAGCAGGAGCAGGAGCTCGGCAGGCGGATCCTGGATGGCGACCAGTCGGCGCGCGACGCGCTCGTCGAGGCGAACCTCCGGTTCGTCGTGAGCGTGGCGAAGCACTACGCGCGCAAGACGGGCTCGCCCATCATGGACGTGATCAACCAGGGCAACCTCGGCCTCATTGAAGCGGCGAACCGCTTCGACGCCGAGCGCGGCCGGAAGTTCATCACGTACGCGGTGTGGTGGATCCGTCACGCCATCCTCAAGGGGATGTCCGAGCAGTCCGGGGCCATGCGGCTTCCGCTCAACAAGTCCGGCGCCATCCGTCGGATGTGGCGGACCATTGAGCGGATGAGGCAGGAGATGGGACGGGAGCCCACGGACAAGGAGCTCGCTGTGGCCATGAAGCTCAAGGTCGACGCGATCGCGGAGCTCAAGAAGCTCTCGGTCGGCAGCCTCTCGCTCGACGCGCCGCTGGCGGTCGACGAGGAGGCGGACCTGGGTGACATGGTCGCGGATCCCTCCGAGGATCCTGCGCTCGAGATGCTGCACTACGAGTCGCTCGGCCAGGAGGTCGAGATGGCCTTCGACGTGCTGACCCCGAGGGAGTCGCTCATCCTCCAGCACTACTTCGGTCTCGGTGGTGAGACGAAGAAGACGCTCGAGGAGATCGGCGTCATGATCGGACTCACTCGAGAGCGTATCCGACAGATCAAGGAGGAGGCGCTCGGGAAGCTCAGAGATGCGCCTCGCGCGGCCGAGCTCGCCGAGTATCTCAACTAGTCACCAGAGAGGCCCCCGGTTCGCCGGGGGCCTCTTCGTTTCCGGGCGCGGCGCCGGAGCGGCGTCGGGTCGGAGCTCCGTTGTCGGGCTGCCGATGTCGATATCCTCTCGCGGGGGCCCTCGGCCGCCGGAGCGGCGTCGGGTCGGAGCTCCGCCGTCGGGCTGCCGACGTCGATATCCTCTCGCGAGGGCCCTCGGGCGCCAGAGCGGGGCGAATCGCCTTGACGGCCGCGCTTTCGGGCGCCTAGTATCGCCGTGAGTGGAAGCTCAGGCGGGACCCGGCGCGCGCCGTCGTCGGGGGCGATGCCCCTAAACCAAGGGGCTCCGCCGGTGTCTAAGGTCTTGAGTGCCCGGTCAATCGCGTCTTTCCAGGGGGTCCGGAACAGCCCCGTATGAGAACGCACGCCCTCCAGAAGACGGTCATCACGACCGCAGCGGTCCTTGCGCTGTCGCTCGCGCTTCTCGCGGGCTGCTCGACGGGCGAGGGTCCGACGACCGTCATCCGCACGGCGCCGAACGGCGTCACCATCATCGTCGAGGAGAACCGCGGCGTTCAGGTCGTCTCGGTCCAGGCCTGGATCAGGGACGGCGCGCTCTACGAGCCCCACGACGAAGTGGGAGAGGCGATGATGCTGCACTCCGCCGTCATCGACGGACGACGCGGCGAAGAGCTCTACGAGCTGGCCTCGGAGTTCAGCAGCATCGGCGGCAAGGTCAGCGGCTACGCGAGCTACGACTTCGTGAGCTTCATGGCGACCGCTCCCTCGCGGCACTTCGACCTGACGGCGCGACTCATGCAGATGGGCGTCACAGACGTCGATCTTGACGACGAGGACGTCGAACGAGCGCGCGACGCCGTCGCCTCACACATCAGCAAGTACGAGTCCTCCGAGCGCGAGGCGGTCTACATGGCCGGCCTCGCCACGCTCATGCCCGATCACCCGTACGGCGTGTCGGCCTACGGTACGATGCGGCGGATCGAGGAGATCACGGCCGAGGAGCTCATGCAGCGCTACGAGCGGACGTACGTCGGCAGCAACCTCGTCGTCACCGTCGCCGGTGACGTCGACGCCGTCGAAGCCGCGAACCTGATGGAATCGCTGTTCAGCTGTGTGCCGGCGGGCGAGCGGGCCCGGCCGGCAGCCACCCAGGGCCCCTGGCCGAAGGACCATCCGCGGATCGAGAGGCGCGGACGGGGCGACGCGGCCTACCTCATCGTGAACTATCCGGCGCCGCCCGGCAGCTCGGACGACGTCGCCGCGATGGATCTCCTGCTGATGGCGCTCGCGAGGAGCCGGGTCTCCCGGCTCAACACCGCGCTCATGCGCGAGAACGAGTACGTCAGCGACGTCGGCGCGGGGTGGGGCACGCACATCCAGCCGTACCCGTTCCAGGCGTGGATGCACCTGCCGCCGGGGAATGTCGACGCGGCTCTGGCGACGACGGTACAGACGTTCGCCGAGCTCGCCGAGGAGGAGGTCAGTCCGGAGGAACTCGAGCGGCTGAAGACGCTGCTTCTCACGGAGATCGCGATCGCCAACGAGCCCGCCGGGGAGCGCGCCGCCTACCGTGGATACTGGACCATCGTGGGCGGGATGGACTTCATCGACGACTACTTTGCCGGGATCGAGGCGGCGACGCCGTCCGACCTCCGGCGTGTGGCGGAGCAGTACTTCACACCCGAGAACCATCTGGCGGCCGTGCTCACGCCGTGAGGCGGACCGGGTGACGTGATCCCGTGCCCGGCGCGGACGCATGGAGAGTGACCGATGCGACGCTTCGAAGGGACATCGCGAGAGAGGCTGACGGCCGCGACCGCCGTGATCGCGCTCGTCGCGCTCGCGTGCGTCGCTTCGGCGGAGATCCACAGCGTCGTGCTCGACAACGGGCTCACGCTCGTCGTCTCGCCGAATCCGTGGAGCGACGCCGTCGCCGTCTCCGTGATGATCGGCGCCGGATCGAAGCACGACCCCGAGAACCTCGCGGGTCTCGCGCAGCTCACCAACGAGATGATCTTCGAGGGCGTCGGCGACGTTCCCTGGAACGAGGTCTACGACGAGCTCTCGGCGCAGGGCATCGAGTTCAAGTGCCTGACCTCCGAGGACACCGCCGAGGTGCTCCTCACCGGACACGAGCGTCGTTTCGAGTTCATGGTCGACGCCGTGGCCGACGCGCTCAGCGAGCCCGCCTTCGGCGAGAAGCGCCTCGAGTATGAGAAGCAGGTCGCGCTGGCATCCTACGAAGGCGAGCTCGCCGACGACTGGAACGCCTCGTACCGCGCCGTGACCGCGCTGCTCTACGACGGGCACCCGTACGCGATCACCCCGCTCGGGACGCCCGAAGGCATCGCCGCCGTCACGGCGGACGACGTCGCGAGCTTCCACGCGGAGTACTACACGCCGGCCAACACCATCGTCGTGGCCGTCGGCGATCTCGGTCCCGAGGCGACGCTCGCAGAGCTCGAGCGCGTGTTCGCCGGGTACGACAACCAGGCGCCGGCGCCCGGCCCCGTCCCGGTCCCCGCGCGGACCGAGATGACCACCCAGGTGCTTTACGGGGGCGAGCGTGCGGGGTTCGTGCAGATCGGTTTCGCCGGTCCGAAGCCGTCGGAGACCGACGACCTGGCAGCGATCAGGGTCCTCATGGCCGTGCTCGGCGCGGGGACGGAGTCGCGTCTCTACCGACTCCTCGGGGATTCGGTCGAGACTGAGGTGACGGCGACGGGCGCCTTCGCGAGTCACCGGACCGAGCAGGCACGCCTCATCGTCTACGCCCTCGGTGCGTCGGACTCCGAGACGGTCGAACGCATCCTCGCCGAGGTCGGACGCCTGAAGGACGAGCTCCCGACCGAGGAGGAGATCGAACGCGCGCGCGAGAATGTCATCAGCAGCTACGTCATCCGCATGCAGCGCAGCTCCGAGAAGGCCTCGGGCATCGCCCGCGACCACTTCCTCGACCTCCCGCTCGACTGCTGCGAGTCCTACGTCTCAGAGACCGAGGCCGTCACCGCGGAGGATGTCCGGGCGGCGGCCGAGCGCTACCTTGTCAATCCGGCCGTCGTCCTGCAGAGACCCGGCTTCCCGCCGAAGGGGCGCGGCATCTGAACGCGCCTGCGAGTCCCACTCCCGACAGGACCAGAACCCCGGGGTCGTCATCGTGATCCTCGTCAGCGCGTGTCTCATAGGCCTCTGCACACGCTACGACGGCGAGCGGAAGCTCGTGGAGGGCATTCGCGAGCTCGTGGCGCGCGGAGAGGCGATTCCCGTCTGTCCCGAGCAGCTCGGTGGTCTGCCGACGCCTCGACCACCGGCGGACTTCGTCGGCGGCGACGGAGCGGCCGTGCTGCGGGGCGCCGGGCGCCTTCTCAACGACCGAGGCGAGGATGTGACGGCGCAATTCGTGCGGGGAGCGGAGGAGACGCTGGCGCTCGCCACGGCTGCCGGGGCCGCGCGCGCGATCTTCAAGGAGCGGAGCCCGTCCTGCGGGTGCCGCGAGGTCTTCATCGACGGGGAGCTCCGCCCCGGGATGGGCGTTGCCGCGGCGCTTCTGACGTCCCACGGCATCGCGGTCGAATCCGAAGAAGACTGGCTCGACAAATCGTCTTGATATGTGTACATTGTGGGCCGTAGTCCGGATGCCCCGTCCGGCGCGAGTTCGAGGAGAGGCTCCCATGCGAGCTGGTTCGTCCCCGCGCGCCCGAGCGCTGGCGGCGCTCGTGGCAATTCTGTTCGTGCTGCCCGCGGGCTCTGCCGCCGCCGGCGAGTCGGTGACGGCGATACGGTACTGGACCGCCCCGGATCACACGCGCATCGTCGTGGATCTGACCGGTGAGGTCACATACGACGCCGGGACGCGACGCGATCCGGACCGGGTCGTCGTGGTCATCGACGGCGCGAATCTCAGCGGAGCACCCGAGCTCACGCCCGTCGGCGACGGGCTCGTCGATCGCGTGCGTCTCAACGCGCTCGCGGCGGGCGCGCAGGTCGTCGTCGACCTCACGAAGGCCTCCGACTACAACGTCTTCCCGTTGCTCCCGTACGCCGGCAAGCCGGACCGCATCGTCATCGACGTGTTCCGCGCGACCGACCCGAGGCTCGAGGCCGCTCATGAGGTGGCGGACCGACCCGTGTCGCACCGTGTGGTCGTCATCGATCCCGGTCACGGCGGAGAGGATCCCGGGACCCTCGGCAACGGGAAACTGGCGGAGAAGGACGTCGTGCTCGACATCGCGCAGCGGCTCGCCAGGCTCCTGGGAGAACAGCCCGGTTGCGAGGCGAAACTCACGCGCAACGGGGACTACTTCGTCAGCCTCAGAAAGCGCAAGGAGCTGGCGGCGGCGTGGGACGGCGATCTCTTCATCAGCATCCACGCCAACTCGGCGCCCAACAAGAAGGCCACGGGGACCGAGGTGTTCGTCGTCTCCGACCGCGGCGCGAGCGACGAGACGGCGCAGAGGCTCGCCGACCGGGAGAACGCCGCCGACCTCGTCGGGGGAGGAGTCTCCCCGGACACCGATGACGACGTGCTCGCGATCCTCGTCGACCTCAAGATGGGCGACCGGATGCAGAAGAGCGCTCACTTCTCGTCCTTCGTCTCGAGCGAGCTCCTCGAGTCGGATATGGGCCCCGTCAAGGCGAAGCGCGCCGCGTTCGTGGTGCTCAAGTCGCTCGCGATGCCGTCGGTGCTCGTCGAGGTGGGCTTCCTCTCGAACAGCGGGGACGTCGACAGACTCAGACGGGACGACTACCGCCAGCGGTACGCCGAGGCGATGGCCCGGGCCGTCGATGACTATTTCGCGGCCTACGAGCCGGTGGCCGCCACGCCTGACGGCGTACACGAGGTGGCACCCGGGGAGACGCTCTGGAGCATCGCGCGCCGCTACGGCAAGAGCGTCGCGGAGCTTCGGAACATCAACGATCTCCCGGACAACTGCACGATCTACGTGGGGCAGAAACTGAACGTGGCCGGCTCGTAGCCGGCGGAGGGGCCGTGGCGCTCACGACGAGGATCATCACGCACAATCTCACGATCAAGATCGCCGCCGTCATCCTGGCGCTCATCCTCTGGGCGTTCGCCAAGGGCGAGCAGGAGGGAGTGCGGACGATGGAGGTCCCGCTGGTTCTCAGGAACACTCCCGAGGGCGTCACGACGGTCGACAGGGTTCCTCAGTCGGTGAGCATCGTCCTCTCGGGGCCGAACAAGGAGATCCTCAAGCTCGCGTTCGTCGGTGACACGTACGCGGTGATCGACATGACCGACGCCGAGCCGGGTCGGGCCCTCAGAGTGAGCCTCTCGCCCGCGAACGTCGTGCTGCCGCGGACCGCCGGGGTCTACGTGCTCGAGGTGCGTTCGCCGAAGAGCCTCGATCTCGACATCGACACGCTGGCTGAACGCGCGGTCGAGGTCCGGCCGACGATCGAGGGCGAGCTGCCGGACGGGTTCTTCGTACTCGGCACTCCCCAGAGCATGCCCGACTCGGTGACCGTCTACGGACCGGAGTCCGTCGTGCGTCAGCTCGAGTGGGCCGGCACGGAGCCGCTGAGCGTCAGCGGCAGGCGGACCGGCGTCGAGGCGGACCGGGCGGTGGTGTTCGACAGCGAGTGGAACCTCCACGCCGTCCCGCGCGAGGTGCGCCTGATCGTGGAGATCGAGGGCACCAGGCTGGTCACCGTCGAGAACCTTCCCGTCACCGTGCTTCACGAACCCGGGTTCACGGCGAGCGCCGTGCCGGACGTGTACTCGGTCGACGTGAGTGGTCCGGAGCACAGCGTTCACGATCTCGGTCCGGACGACATCGCGGCCGTGATCGACGCCCGGGCGCTGCCGCGAGGCACGCACGATCTCGTGCCGGACATGGAGGTTCCCGAGGGCGTGACGATCCGACAGGTCACACCGTCGCGGTTCGCGGTGACGCTCGAGTAGCGAGTTGGGGATCGAGCCAGGGGGTATGCCGACATGCTTGTGCTGGGCATCGACACCTCGTGCGACGAGACCGCCGCGGCCCTTCTCAAGGATGGCCGCGACGTGCTTTCCAGCGTCGTCGCCTCCCAGGCGATTCACGCCGAGTTCGGCGGCGTCGTCCCGGAGCACGCTTCGCGCGCGCACCTGAGGCTCATCGCGCCGATCGTGGAGAAGGCGCTCACCGACGCCGGAAGACGGGCGGACGAGCTCGACGCCGTGGCGGTCACGACGCGGCCGGGGCTCATCGGCTGTCTTCTGGTCGGAGCGTCCTACGCGAAGGCCTTCGCTTACGCGCTCGGCGTTCCCGTGGTGGGGATCGACCACATCGAGGCGCACGTGTACGCCGCCCCGCTCGAGGATCCCGGGATGACGCTCCCCGCCGTCTGCCTCGTCGCCTCCGGGGGACACACGGAGCTCATCCTCGTCGAGAGCTGGGGTGAGTACACGACCCTCGGGCGGACACGCGATGATGCCGCGGGGGAGGCGTTCGACAA
Organism: uncultured bacterium; assembly: GCA_964487295.1. Lineage (GTDB taxonomy): Bacteria > Joyebacterota > Joyebacteria > Joyebacterales > Joyebacteraceae > JAPEKQ01. The sequence goes on from CAZAQL010000005.1 coordinate 26,520, forward strand.
GGTCGGGAAGCTCCTGGGCTTAAGCTACCCGGCGGGCCCCGAGATCGACCGCCTCGCCAGGGACGGCGACCCGACGGCATTCGATCTGCCGCGGGCGATGATGCAGCACGGCAACCTCGACTTCAGCTTCTCGGGGCTTAAGACCGCCGTCCGATACGCCGTCGAGGACATGGGCGGCCGGCCGGAGGGCCAGGCGTTCTGCGACTTCCTCGCGAGCTTCCAGGAGGCCGTCGTCGACGCGCTCGTGACGAAGACGATGTGGGCCGCGGAGGAGACGGGTGTTCCGACAGTCGCTCTCGGCGGCGGCGTCGCTGCGAACTCCCACCTGAGGGAGCGGTTCACTGAGGAAGCGGCCCGCGCCGGGCTCGCCGTCGTGATCCCGTCCCGTCGCCTCTGCACGGACAACGGCGCGGTCGTGGCCGCGGTCGGACAGGCGAAGCTCGACCGCGGCGCATCCGATGGCGTCGACCTCGACGTCAGCGCGTCGCGCGAGGACGCGAGAGCGGGTCGCGAGGGCGGCGCCCCGGACTGACCGGGGGTCCACTCGCCCAGGGCCTCGTCCTTTCAAGGTCGCTCTTGAGCATCACGCGGAGGGCTCATGCCAGAGCGGTTCGTCGACGTCGCCGTCCCGCTGCCCGTCAGCGGGACGTTCACCTACTCCGTCCCGGAGCCGCTTCACGACGCGGTTCTTCCGGGACTGCGCGTGCTCGTGCCGTTCGGGCGCAGGAAGGTGACCGGGTTCGTCGTCGGCGTCACGGACGTCACCGACGTCGAGCACGTCAGGCCCATCGTCGATGTCATCGACGTCGAGCCTCTCGTCGACGAGACGATGCTCGCGCTCACCCGTTGGATCGCGGACTACTACCTCGCCTCTTGGGGAGAGGTGCTCCGGACCGCGCTCCCTCCCGGTATCAACATGGAGAGCCGCCGCTTCGTGAGGATCACGCCGGCGGGCCGCGAGGCGCTCGAGGCGGATGACCCGGCGATCTCGGAGCCCGGGCGCCGCATCCTCGAGGCGCTCGTGGACCGGGACGAGGCGAGCCTCGGGATCGTGCACCGGGAGGCGGGCATCCCGCGTCGGGCGAACGCGGAGGTCGTCGCCCTGCGCGGCGAGGGTCTCATCGAGATCGTCGAGCGCGTGCGGGCGCCCCGCGTCGACGCCGTCACGGAGGGCGCGGCCCGTCTCGCGGTCGAAGCGACGGTGGCGCTCGCGGAGGCGGAGACGCTCGAGAAGCGGGCGCCGAGGCAGGCGGGAGCGCTGCGCGAGCTCGCGGCCGCGGAGGAGATGACACTCTCCACCGCGGAGCTCGCGGCGCGCGGGTTCGCGGCCGGCGTCTGCGCGAGGCTCGTCGAGCGCGGCCTCGTCGAGCGCTTCGAGCGCCCGCGGGATCGTCTGTCGACGGGACTCGAGGGGTGGGACCTGCGCGAGGAGGGGGCGCTGACGCCAGAGCAGTCCCGTGCGCTCGAGCTCATCCGAAGCCGGCTCGACGCGTCCGGCTTCGGCGTGGTCCTGCTTCACGGGGTGACGGGCAGCGGGAAGACGCGTGTCTACGTCGAGGCCGTACAGGCCGCCCGGGCCGAGGGCCGGGGCGCTATCGTGCTCGTCCCCGAGATCGCGCTGACCCCCCAGATGGTGCAGCGTCTTCGCGCGGAGTTCGGCGACGAGGTCGCGGTGGTGCACAGTGGTCTCTCGCTGGGCGAGCGCTACGACACGTGGCGCGCCGTGAGGGACGGACGCCTCAACGTCGTCGTCGGTCCCCGGTCGGCCGTGTTCGCGCCGGTCCGGAACCTGGGTGTCATCGTCGTCGACGAGGAACACGAGGGCACCTACAAGCAGGGCGAGTCGCCCCGCTACCACGCCCGCGACGTCGCGGCGATGCGCGCCAAGATCGAGGGAGCCGTCGTCATCCTTGGGACGGCGACGCCGAGCCTCGAGAGCTATCTCAACGCACGCGACGGCAAGTACGACCTCGTCGAGCTCCCGGAACGCATCGACTCCGGCCCGCTGCCGGAGGTCTCGGTCGTCGACATGCGGGAGACGACGCCCGTCGACTCGGAGGGGGCGTTCTCCGCCGAGCTGCGGGACGCGGTCCAGAGGACGCTCGACGGCGGCCACCAGGTGATCCTGTTCCTTAACCGCCGCGGCTACGCGTCCTTCATCCAGTGTATGGACTGCGGACACGCGGAGCGCTGCGTCGACTGCAACGTCTCGATGACCTACCACTCGACGGACCGCTCAATGCGCTGCCACTACTGCGGGAGGACCGGGCGGGCGCCCGACAGGTGCCCCGAGTGCGACAGCCCAAACCTGCGCTACGGTGCGCCCGGCACGCAGCGCGTCGAGATGGCCGTGCGCGAGCTCTTTCCCGACGCGGCGGTCGAGCGGATGGACCAGGACACCACGGGGCGTCACGGGTCGCACTGGCGGATCCTCAAGGATTTCGCCGAGCGACGCACCGACATCCTGCTCGGCACGCAGATGATCGCGAAGGGCCTGGACTTCCCCGGGGTCGGGCTGGTCGGCGTGGTCGCGGCCGACGTGGGGCTCAATCTCCCGGACTTCCGCTCCGGCGAGCGGACCTTCCAGCTCCTCACGCAGGTGGCCGGTCGGACCGGTCGGGGCGGGGAGCGGGGAGAGGTCATCGTCCAGACCTACCTGCCGGACCACTACACGATCGCCCTCGCCCGGGCGCAGGCGTTCGCACCGTTCTTCGAGCGCGAGACCGAGGAGAGGAAGGGGCTCGGTCTCGGATATCCGCCGTTCACACGGCTCGTCTCGATCATCGTGCGCGGGCGCGACGAGCAGGCGGTGATGAAAAGCGCCGCCAGGCTCGCCGAGTTCCTCGATCGGGGCGCCGGCCAGATGGAGGACCCGGCGCCCGAGGTGCTGGGGCCGGCCCCGGCCCCGCTCGAGCGGATCAAGGGGGTCTACCGCTGGCAGATCCTCGTGCGGGGGCGCGGCGGGACCGCCCGGGCGCTCGTCGCCGGGGCGCTGGCGCAGGAGCGGGCGCTCGGCCTGCCCGCCGCGGTCAGGCTCGCCGTGGACGTCGATCCGATGGATCTTCTGTAGACGGGCCGAACCGCGCTTGACGGCGAACCCCGATTCAGGTAGATTGAGATATGCCTGCCCGCCTGCCGGGCAGGCGTGGTTTTCGCAGGCAGAGACGTGGCCGGGTCCGCGCCGGCGCATCGAGGCGCGTGCAGCCCGACCACAGGGGCCGCACCGAGCGGCTCGGCAGAAGAGGCTGAACCATGGGACAGGTGACATTCAACAAGATCCAGAAGGATCCCGAGATCACGGGCATGCTCCGGACCGCGAACGACCATCTGGGCGTCGTGGGGTACACCGAACACGGTGTGCGGCACGGCAAGTGGGTGGGACGGACCGCGCAGAAGCTCCTCAAGAACCTGGGGATCGACGGCCGGCAGGCCGACCTCGCCGGTATCTCGGGTTACATGCACGATCTGGGGAACATCATCAATCGGGAGGACCACGCTCAGTCGGGCGCACAGCTGGCGTTCCAGCTGCTCCGCGAGCGCGAGATGCCCATCGAGGAGATCACGACGGTGATCTCGGCCATCGGCAACCACCACGAGGAGCACGCCGACCCGGTCAACAACGTGTCGGCGGCGCTCATCCTGGCCGACAAGGCCGACGTGCACCGCTCGAGGGTCCGCAATCCCTCGATGATCAAGTTCGACATCCACGACCGCGTAAACTACGCCGTTCAGAAGTCGGACCTCTCGGTGCTGCCGGAGGAGCGGATCATCCGGCTCAACCTCAAGGTCAACACGAAGATCTCGCAGGTGATGGAGTATTTCGAGATCTTCATGTCGCGGATGATCGTCTCCAGACGGGCGGCCGATTTCCTGAACTGCACGTACGAGCTGTCGGTCAACGACAACCGGTTGCTCTGACCGATCACCGGACGACCCCCCGAAGAACGCCCGTTCGGGCGACGAATCGCGCCCGGGCCGTAGCGCTTGACACCCCCCGTCAAGGCGCATTATAATCCTCGGGTTGAAATCGAGCAGGAATCATGGGGGGAGACTCTCCAACCAAGGGAGGCGCAATGATCATGGCGAGAACCGCGGCCGCCGTTGTGGCGCTGGCTGCGCTCCTCATCCTCGCCGGCTGCGGAGCTGATCCTGCTTTCACCAGCGGGAAGGTCTATCTGCAGCAGGAGGACTTCGACAGCGCGATCGAGCAGTTCAAGATCGCCATCCGGAACAACGAGCAGGACTGGCAGCCGCGGATGTGGCTCGGCCGCGCCTATGCGGAGACGGACGAGCTCGAGATGGCTCACGATGAGTTCTTCGCCGCGCTTGAACTGGCGCAGGAGCCGGCGGCCAGGGAAGAGGTCGAGAACACCATCACCTACTACTGGCAGGTGTACCAGAACGAGGGGAACCTCCAGAACAGCTCGGGCAACTTCGAGGGCGCCATCGCCGAGTTCGAGAAGGCGATCGTCATCGACCCGCGGAAGGCTGACGCCTACGCCAACCTTGGCTACGCTCACCACATGATGTCCAACTTCGACGAGGCGGTCGCCGCGTTCGAGAAGGCTCTCGAGCGGGCTCCGGACAACCAGGACCTCAAGGACAACCTCGTCTCGGTGTACGAGAGCAAGGCCGGCAACCTCGCGGCGCTCGGCGACAACGAGAACGCGCTGAGGTACTTCGAGAAGATCGAGGGCATCGCGCCCGAGACCCAGGACATCCACTACAACATCGGGCTCATGCACTACCAGCTGAAGGATTACCGGGCGGCCATCCGGAGCTTCCAGCAGCACCTGGCGGCGAACCCCGATGACGAGGAGGTCCAGTATCGGGTGTTCCTCGCGCACTGGGGCATCGCCAAGGAGCACGAGGACGAGGGTCAGATGGAACTGGCCATCCCCGAGTACCAGGCCGCGATCCCCGTGCTCGAGAAGCTCATCGAGCTCAACTTCGAGGAGCTCTCGTACCACAGAGCGCTCGCCAGGGTGTACAACAAGCTCGATATGACCGAGGAGGCGCTCGTCGAGCTCAGCATCGTCGAGGAGCTGCTCCACGGCGGGACGACGACCGAATAGCGGACGGCGCCGGCTGGTCGATCTTCTCGGCCGCCGACCCCCGCGAAGCGCAGGACGCACGCCGACGCCGGCCTCCGGGCCGGCGTCAGCGCGTCGCGTCGGGGCACGCCTCTCCACCGGCCTCCGGGCCGGCGTCAGCGCGTCGCGGCGGGGCACGCCTCTCCACCGGTCTCGAGCGGCCAAATCGCCTTGACACTCTCACCCGTGTCGTCTAATATGGGTGAGACACAGGTACATCTCGGGACACACAGCTTCCGTTTACCCCATCTGAAGCCATCCAACCCGGCCAGACTTCTCTGTCAGCTCAAAGAGGAAAAACCGAGTGCAGCTTCGCCATAGGGGCACATGCGTGATTGCGGTCGGCGCGCGCGCTGTCGGCCGGGGAGCGTCCAACCTGCTCACAGAGGTAAGGTGATGACGGACAAAGCAGACGGCAAGTCGAGCGGAACCCGCAAGAGGAGCACCACGAAGAGCTCGGCGTCGCGCAGCAGCACGCGGAGCGGGAGCTCGACAAGGAGCTCGACGGGCAGCAGAGCGACGTCCGCGTCGCCCCGGGGTTCGTCCGGCTCGCGTGCGGCCTCGACCGCGCCTGTCGAGAACGGCGCGGCGACGGCCACCGAGGCCAAGGCGGCGGCGACCGAGACCAAGCCCGCGACGAACGGGGGCAACGGCGAGAACCTCAACATGGGTGAGCTCAAGAAGCGCACGATCCGCGAGCTCATCGACTACGCCGAGCAGCTCGGGCTGGAGGGAGTCTCGGGGCTTCGGAAGCAGGATCTCATCTTCAAGATCCTCGAGGGGCAGACGCAGCGCAGCGGTCTGATCTTCAGCGAGGGCGTGCTCGAGATCCTGCCGGACGGGTACGGGTTCCTCAGGTCACCCGGCTACAACTACCTCCCGGGTCCGGACGACATCTACGTCTCGCCGTCGCAGATCAAGCGATTCGACCTCAGGAAGGGTGACGTGGTCTCGGGGCAGGTGCGGCCGCCGAAGGAGAACGAGCGCTACTTCGCGCTCCTGCGCGTGGAGGCCGTCAACTACGAGAACCCGGAGCAGGCCAAGTCGAAGATCCTCTTCGAGAACCTGACGCCGCTTCACCCGAACGAGCGACTCAACCTCGAGACCGACCCCGACGACATGACGACGCGGATCATCGACCTCATGTCGCCGATCGGGAAGGGGCAGCGAGGCCTCATCGTCTCGCCCCCGCGCGCCGGCAAGACCGTGGTGCTCCAGAAGATCGCCAACAGCATCACGACGAATCACCCGGACGTCGTCCTCATCGTGCTCCTCATCGACGAGCGGCCCGAGGAGGTCACCGACATGGACCGCTCCGTGAACGGTGAGGTCGTCAGCTCGACCTTCGACGAGCCGCCGGAGCGCCACGTCCAGGTCGCCGACATGGTCATCGAGAAGGCCAAGCGACTGGTCGAGCACGAGAAGGACGTGGTCATCCTGCTCGACTCGATCACGCGGCTTGCGCGGGCGCACAACACGGTCGTCCCGCACAGCGGCAAGATCCTCACGGGCGGCGTGGACAGCAACGCGCTCCAGCGCCCGAAGCGTTTCTTCGGAGCGGCGAGGAACATCGAGGACGCGGGGAGTCTCACGATCATCGCGACCGCGCTTATCGATACGGGGTCGAGGATGGACGAGGTCATCTTCGAGGAGTTCAAGGGCACGGGCAACATGGAGCTTGTGCTCGATCGCAGGCTCACCGACCGCCGGATCTTCCCGTCCATCGACATCCTCAAGTCGGGGACGCGGAAGGAGGAGCTCCTGCTGTCGCAGGAGACGATCAACCGGATGTGGATCCTCAGGAAGTTCCTGAGCGAGCAGACCCCGGTCGGCGCGATGGAGTTCCTGCTCGAGAAGATGAGACAGACGAAGACGAACCAGGAGTTCCTGGATTCGATGAGCGCGCTCTAGCCGATCGCCCTTCGGGCTTTGCCGGGTCGCCGAGGCGCGCGGGCAGCACGTTAAGAGACGGACAAGAGAGCCACTGGAGGTCATGCGAGATGAAGAAGGGCATTCACCCTGAGTACCAGGAGTGCACGGTGAAGTGCGTCTGCGGGAACGAGTTCACGACCCGCTCGACGCTCAAGGAGATCAGCGTCGAGATCTGCGCGGCGTGTCATCCGTTCTTCACGGGCCAGCAGAAGCTCGTCGACAGCGCGGGTCGCGTGGACCGGTTCCTCAGGAAGTACGGTGACGGCTACGCGCGCGGCGCGGCCAGCAAGGGCGGCGACAAGCCCGCCGAGGACGCCAAGGTCGAGAAGCCCGAGGGCGCTGAGACACCCGGCGCCGAGGAGAAGCCGGAGGCAGAGGCGCCGGCTGAGACCGCGGCCGCACCGGAGACAGAGACCAAGCCCGAGGCCGACAACTAGAGCGAGGGTTCCGCGGACGGCGGGCCCGACGGGATAGCCACCAGCACCAACCGCTCCGACGGTCTGCCACGCCATCGATCATGACGAAGACGGGCAGCCCACTCAGAGTCTATACGCTCGACGACCTCCCCGCGGAGGTCGTCGCTGTGACGTTCGCGAAGACCTCGCGCTCGCCCGACTCGTTCGAGGAGATTGCCAGAGAGCTCTCCGAGAGCGAGTCGTCGCGTTTCCACGAGAAGTGGGTCGTCGGCTACGGGCACTCGTCCGTCGCCGAGCACGCGGTGCTGTCGATCGCGGTCGAGAACATCTCCATCCTCGGCGCGAAGGTCGTCGAGGAGAACCGGCTGTCGTCGTTCACCGAGAAGTCGACGCGCTACCAGGTGATGTCGCCCGACAACTTCTACACGCCTCCGGCGTTCGCCGAGGGCGAGGCGGGCGAGCTCTATCACGAGGCGGTCTCGTCGCTCTACCGAACCTACGACCGGCTGCGACCGAAGGCGCTCGCCTGGTGCGAGAACGCGTACGGCGCGCCCGAGTGGCGGAAGGCCGGCCTGAACCCGAAGGGGAAGGCGTGCGACGCCGTGCGCGGGCTTCTGCCCGCGGCGGCAAAGACGAACCTCGGCTGGACGGTCAACGCGCGCGAGCTCCGACACGCCATCATCAAGATGGCGTCGAGCCCGCTCTCGGAGATGCGCGAGCTCGCCGGGGCCCTGACGGCGACCGGGCTCTCGAAGACCCCGACGCTCCTCAAGTACGTCGAGCGCTCGCCTTACCTGGACGGGTGGGAGGAGCGGCTCGGCGCCGCCGCGGGAAGCGGCGGCCTCGTGCCTTCGGCGGGCGGTGGCCTCGTGAACTCCGCTGGCGACGGGCTCGTGACCTCCGCAGGCGGCGGACTCGCGCAGTCGGCGGGCGGCGGGCGGCCATCGGTCCGCCTTGTGGCGCACGACCCCGAGGGCGAGACACGCGTGGTCGCTGCGCTCATGTTCCGCGCCGGCGGGCTCTCGTACGACGAGGCGAGCTCGCGGGCGAAGAGGATGACGCCGGGGGAGCGGGCCGCGCTTCTGTCGACGGCTCTCGAGCGCATGACGGAGCACGAGCTCCCTGTCCGTGAGTTCGAGGAGACGGCGTACACGTTCGAGATCGTCTGCGACTTCGGGGCGTACCGGGACATCCAAAGACACCGTATGGCGACGCAGACCCAGCAGATCCTGGGGTGCGAGCTGGGACGGACGGTGCCCGATGACGCTCGGGAAGCCGGCGTGGCGGGCGAGATGGAGCAGGCGCTCGACGACGCGAGGGATGCCTGGGAGCGGCTGGCGGCGATGGACGCGGCGCACGCGCAGTACGCCGTGCCGTTGGCGTACCACAAGCGATTCCTGATGACCCTGAACGCGCGGTCGGCGTTCCACCTCGTGCGGCTCCGGTCGCGCGTGCAGGGCCACGAGTCGTACCGGCGCATCGCGCGCGAGATGAAACGGGAGATCGAGCGGGTCCACCCGGGCATCGGGTCGCTGATCCCGGTCGACAGGACGAAGAACCCGGCGGAGCGTATCGCCGAGGTCGCGGGGACGTAGCGTGGAAGATACGAAGCACGAGATTCAAAGTCCCGGGCCGCCCGGGACCGTCGAGCCGCCCGATTCCGCGTGTGGGTGCGATACCGACTACGGCGACGAGGTCAAGCCCATCGAGGCGCTCGGCGCCGCGCGCGGCAAGGTCCACTACGGCGGTCAGGCCGTCATCGAGGGCGTGATGATGCGCGGACCGCAGAACGTGGCGGTCGCCGTCCGAACACCGTGGGGCGCCGTCGACGTCCACTCCGAGCCGTTCGTGTCGGCCTCGCGCAGGAATCGGTTCCTGCGTCTGCCCGTCATCCGGGGCGGGCTCTCGCTCATCGAGTCACTGTCGCTCGGCATCCGGGCTTTGAACTGGTCGGCGAGCGCGGCGATGGAGGCCGAGGAGGCGCCCGACGCCGAGAAGGCGGCGGAGGCGAGCGGCGAGGACGTGGCGCCCGAGAAGGCGGCGGAGGCGAGCGGCGAGGACGCGGCGACCGAGAAGGCTGCGGATGCGAGCGGCGAGGATGTGGCGACCGAGAAGGCTGCGGATGCGAGCGGCGAGGACGCGGCGCCCGAGAGGACGCCCCAGAAGCAGGAGAGGCTGGCCACCGAGGACGCGGGGTGGAAGACGAAGCTCGCCCTCACCGGCACGATGGTCTTCGCGTTCGGGCTGGGGATCCTCTTCTTCTTCTACATCCCGCTCGTGCTCTCCGAGTGGCTCACCGCGTGGATGGGGAGCGACAGCTCGATCATCTTCAATCTAGTCGACGGCGTCATCAGGGTCGTCTTCTTCCTGGCCTACATCTGGGGCATCTCGCAGTGGCGCGAGATGCGGCGTGTGTTCGAGTATCACGGAGCCGAACACAAGACCATCTTCTGTCACGAGGCGGAGCTGCCGCTGACGGTCGAGAACGCCCAGCAGTTTACGACGCGCCACCCGAGGTGCGGCACGAGCTTCCTGCTCATCGTCATGGTGACGAGCATCCTCGTCTTCATGCTGACCGGGAAGCCCGCGAACGTGGCGCATCGGCTCCTGCGGCTCCTGCTTATCCCCGTCATTGCAGGGATCAGCTACGAGATCATGAAGCTCGCGGCAGTCAATGCAACGAGCCGCTGGGCGCGGCTGCTCTCGGCGCCCGGCGTGTGGCTCCAGGGGATCACGACGAAGGAGCCGTCGGACGATCAGATCGAGGTCGCCATCGCGGCCCTCAAGGCGGCGAAGGGTGAACGACCGGCGGCCGGGTCGTCCTCCCGCGATGCCGGTCCGAGTGCGGGCGAGAGCGAGGCGACGTGATGCTGGACAAGATCAAGGCCATCCACGACCGGTACGACGAGCTGACGCGGCTCCTGAGTGATCCGGATGTCCTGTCGGACCACAACCTCGTGACGAAATACTCGAAGGAGCGAGCCGGCATGGACGAGATCGTCCGGGTCGGTGAGGAGTACGAGCGCGTCATGGCCGACGTGGAGGCCGCCGAGGAGATCATCGAGAGCGCGACCGATCACGACGAGAAGGAGTTCGCGCGCGAGGAGCTCACCGAACTCGAGACCGCTCGCGAGAAGCTCGAGGACCGGCTCAAGTTCCTGCTCGTGCCGAAGGACCCCAACGACGAGAAGAGCATCATCGTCGAGATCCGCGCGGGAACCGGCGGGGAGGAGGCGGCGCTCTTCGCGGGCGACCTCTTCCGGATGTACTCGCGCTACGCCGAGGGCCGGAGGTGGAAGGTCGACGTCATGAACACGAGCGAGACCGGGACCGGCGGCTTCAAGGAGATCGTCTTCGCGGTCGACGGACACGGGGCCTACAGCCGGTTCAAGTTCGAGAGCGGCGTGCACCGAGTCCAGCGCGTTCCCGAGACCGAGTCGCAGGGCCGCATCCACACGTCGGCCGCCACGGTCGCCGTTCTCCCGGAGGCCGAGGAGGTCGACGTCGATGTCAAGACCGAGGACCTCAAGATCGACGTCTACCGGTCGACCGGCCCGGGCGGGCAGAGCGTCAACACGACGGACTCGGCCGTGCGCATCACCCACAAGCCAAGCGGGCTCGTCGTGACCTGCCAGGATGAGAAGTCGCAGCACAAGAACCGGGCGAAGGCGCTCAAGGTTCTGCGGGCGAGGCTGTACGACCTCGAGCGGGAGAAGCAGGATGCCGAGATGGCCGCCGCGAGGCGCAGCCAGATCTCGACCGGCGACCGGAGCGCGAAGATCCGCACGTACAATTTCCCGCAGAGCCGCGTGACCGACCATCGCATCGGGCTCACGGTGCACAGCCTTCCGCAGGTCATGGAGGGCGAGCTCGACGAGATCATCGACGCGCTGACGACCGAGGAGCAGGCCGAGCGCATCGCGCACGCGACGGAGCCGGCCTAGTCCGGCGAGTCCGTCACCCGGTATGAGCTGCCACCTACACGGACGGTTCCGAGGAACATGGCGACGACAGCGACCACCAAGCGGACCTGGACCATCCTCGAACTCATCGACTGGAGCAGGCAGTACCTCGCCGAGAAGGGGTTCGAGAACGCCCGGCTCGAGACCGAGCTGCTGCTCGGCCACGCCGTCTCGCTTCCCCGCATCGAACTCTATCTGCAGTACGAACGCGTCCTCTCCGAGCCCGAGCTTGCCGAGTACAAGGCGCTCCTGAGGCGACGTCTCGCCGGAGAGCCGGTGCAGTACATCACCGGGACGGCCGCGTTCATGCTCGCCGACTTCGACGTGACGCCCGACGTGCTCATCCCGAGGCCCGAGACCGAGGCGCTCGTCGAGGTGGCCGTGCGAGCGCTCGAGGGCCTTAAGGACGGGGCGGTCCTGGCGGACATCGGAACGGGCTCCGGCGTGATCGCCGTGACGCTCGCGCAGAAGTTCCCCGGGGCGCGCGTGGTCGCGACGGACGTGTCGGCCGAGGCGCTGGCCGTCGCGGCGCACAACGCGGAGAGGATCGGCGTGGCCGAGCGCATCACCTTCGCCGGGGGAACGGGCCTTGCACCGCTCCACGAGCTGGGTGTCGCCGGCCGGATCGCCGGGCTCGTCTCGAACCCCCCGTACGTCCGGAGCCGTGACATGGTCGGGCTTCCGACCGAAGTACGGGACTTCGAGCCGCGTCTGGCGCTTGACGGCGGCGACGACGGCCTTGACTGTCTGCGGAGCATCATCGAGGATGCGCCTGAAGCGCTCGCCGGCGGGGGCCTGGTGGCCCTCGAGTTCGGCGACGACCAGGCGGACGCGGTCCGCGCGCTCGCGGAGTCCGCGCTCACCGGTGTCGCCATTCACAAGGACTACGCGGGCAGAGACCGCATCGTGACAGGAAGGAAGACGGGCTAGATGGACAAGATCGTCGTCCAGGGCGGGGAGAGGCTCTCCGGCGAGGTGCGCATCAGCGGGGCGAAGAACGCGGCGCTGCCGATCATGGCGGCGACGCTCCTGACCCCCGGCACGTTCCTGCTCTCGAACGTCCCGAGGCTTCGGGACGTCGTGACGATGGAGCACGTGCTCCGCGTCCTCGGCGCGCAGGTCGAACACCACGACCACAGCATCACCGTGGACACGACGAACTGCCGCTACCACGAGGCGCCGTACGAGCTCGTCAAGACCATGCGCGCATCGGTCTGCGTGCTCGGGCCGGTGCTCGCGCGCCAGGGGCGAGCCCGGGTGTCGCTCCCCGGCGGCTGCGCCTGGGGCCCGCGCCCCGTGGACTTCCACATCAAGGCGATGAAGGAGCTCGGCGCCGCCATCGAGCTCGAGCACGGGTACATCGTGGCCGAGGCGACGCGCCTTCGTGGCGCGCGGATCTACTTCGAGACGTCGAGCGTCGGCGCGACCGAGAACGCCATGATGGCCGCGACGGTCGCGCAGGGCACGACCGTGATCGAGAACGCCGCGCGCGAACCGGAGGTCGGAGCGCTCGCGGGGTTCCTGCGGGCCATGGGAGCGAACATCCGAGGCGACGGGACCGGGACGATCACGATCGAGGGCGTCGACGAGCTGCATCCCGCGGACTGGCAGGTCGTGCCGGACCGGATCGAGACGGGGACCTTCATGGTCGCCGCCGCCATCACGGGCGGTGACATCCTCATCATGGGCGGCGAGCTCGATCACTGCACGACGGTCGCCTCGAAGCTCGCTGAGGCCGGCGTCGAGATCATCGCCGTCGAGGACGGCATCCGCGTGCGCGGGCCCGAGCGCATCTCGTCGATCAACGTGACGACGGCCCCTTACCCGGGCTTCCCGACCGACATGCAGGCCCAGGTGATGGCGCTCATGAGCGTCGCGCAGGGCTCGTCGGTCATCACCGACACGATCTACACCGACCGCTTCTCGCACGTTCCGGAGCTTCGGCGCCTCGGCGCCGACATCACGATGGACCGGAACGTGGCGGTCGTCAGCGGCATGGACCACCTGTCCGGCGCCAAGGTGATGGCGACCGATCTGAGGGCGAGCGCCGCGCTTATCCTTGCGGGCCTCGTCGCCGAGGGCACGACCGAGGTCTCGCGCGTCTATCACATCGACCGCGGCTACGAGACCATCGAGAAGAAGCTCTCGGGTCTCGGCGCGAAGATCTGGCGGGAGAGCGAGAGCTAGCCGCGGGGCTTGCGCCGCGGGATCTCTGCTGCGGGGCTTCCGCCACGGCTCGCCCCACGGCTCGTCCGCCACGACCGAACCTCACGGCCCTCTGACCACGGGGGACGCTTGGCACACACGACCCGACACATCATCCTCGGAACCGCGGGCCACATCGACCACGGCAAGACAGAGCTCGTCAAGGCGTTGACGGGAGTCGACACCGACAGGCTACGCGAGGAGAAGGAGCGGGGCATCTCGATCGAGCTCGGCTTCACGCGGCTCGACCTGCCGTCGGGAGACTCGCTCGGCATCGTCGACGTTCCCGGGCACGAGCGGTTCGTCAAGACCATGCTCGCCGGCGCGGCGGGCGTCGACCTCGTGCTGCTCGTCGTCGCCGCCGACGAGGGCGTCATGCCGCAGACCCGCGAGCACATGGACATCGTGGAGCTGCTCGGCGTGAAGGCGGGCGTCGTCGCGCTCACCAAGACGGACCTCGCCGAGCCGGAGGAGATCGAGCTCGCGCGCGAGGACGTGGAGACGCTCGTCGCGGGGACCCTGCTCGAGGGGGCGCCCATCGTGCCGGTCTCCTCGGTCACCCGCGAGGGCATCGAGGAACTCCTGGCCGTTCTCGGCGAGCTTGCGCGGGGCGTCGAGGAGCGCGTCTCGGCCGGACCGGCGCGTCTGCCGGTCGACCGGGTCTTCACGCTCGAGGGTCATGGGACGGTCGTGACGGGAACGCTCTGGTCGGGGAACGTGAGCCCAGGCGATCACCTCGCGGTCTATCCGACCGGCAAACCCGTGCGCATCCGAAGCGTGCACGTGCACGACGAGCCCGTCGAGCGGGCGGAGGCCGGACAGCGGACGGCGCTCGGACTCCACGGCGTCTCGAAGAACGAACTCGCTCGCGGCGACACGATCGGCACGCCCGCCGCCCTTCACGCAACGCAGATGCTCGACGCGCGCCTGAGGCTCGTCGCGGGCGCGAAGCCGCTGAAGAACAGGGCGCGCGTGCACCTGCACGTCGCCACCGCCGAGGTGCTCGCGCGGATCGTGCTGCTCGAGGCCGAGGAACTCGGTCCTTCGCAGAACGCTCTCGTCCAACTCAGACTCGAGACTCCGCTCGTCGCCGAGAAGGGCGACCTCTTCGTCATCCGCTCGTACTCACCCGTGCACACCATCGGCGGCGGGCGTGTCATCGATTCGACGCCGGCCCGGCACAAGCGGATGAGCGCCGAGGTGCTCGACGCGCTGGCCGTGCTCGAGAGCGGAGGGAGCGAGGACGTGCTGATCAAGATCGTCGGCGACGGCGGTCTCGGCGGCGTGCGCGTGAAGGAGCTTCCGGGGCTGGTTGACGAGGGCATCACGGCAGAGGTCGATCGGCTTCTCGCCGACGGCCGCGTGCTCGAACGAGCGGGCCGGTTCGTGACCCGGGAGCGTTGGAACGAGCTTGTGGGCCGCGTTGAGGAGGAGCTCTCGAGCTTCGCGAAGCGCTCTCCGCTCGAGTGGGGCATGTCTGCCGAGGAGCTCAGGGGAAGACTGGACAGGCGGTTCGACCGCGCCGTGCTGGACGTCGCGCTCGGCGAGCTGGAGTCGCAGGAGCGTGTGTCCCGGCGCAACGACCTCGTGCGGTGGGGAAGCGCGGAGATGAAGCTCACGCCTCCGCAGCAGCGGATGTCGGAGCTCATCGAGCGGTTCATCGAGGAGGACGACGTCTCGCCGCCGACGCTGTCCGATCTGAGAGAGGACGTGCGGGACGCGTTCGAGGGGACGCTTCGGGACGAGGAGTTCGACGCGCTCGTCAAGCTCCTGGCGGACGAGGGTCGCATCGTCAAGGTGACGACGACGCTCTTCTTCCACCCGGCGGCGATCGAACGGGTGCGCGGGATCCTCGAGAAGCACTTCGAGGGCGAAGCGACACTCGGTGTTCCGGCGTTCAAGGACCTGGTCGGCGTCACTCGGAAGCGCGCGATCCCGCTGCTGGAGTATTTCGACCGCGAGGGCACGACCCTCCGCCAGGGAGACGTGCGTGTGAAGGGAAGAGGGCGATGAACGCGATCATCCGTCCGCGCCGGCGGACGCGTCAGGTGCGGATCGGCACGGTGCCGGTGGGCGGCGGCGCGCCGATCTCCGTCCAGTCGATGACGAACACGCGCACGAGCGATGTTGAGGCGACGCTCGAGCAGGTCGGGCGGCTCGCGCGGCTCGGCTGCGAGATCGTCCGGGTCGCGGTGCCCGGGCGGGGAGCGGTCGAGGCGCTGCCGGCGATCGTCGAGGCCTCGCCGATCCCGGTCGTGGCCGACATCCACTTCGATCACCGGCTCGCGATCGCGGCGGCGGAGGCCGGCGTACAGGCCCTCAGGATCAACCCGGGCAACATCGGCGGCGCCGGGCGCACGGCCGAGGTAGCGGCGGCCGCAAGGGCGGCCGGGATCCCCATTCGCATCGGCGTCAACGCGGGCTCGCTCGAGCGCGACATCCTCGAGCGCGACGGGCGGCCGACGGCGCGGGGTCTCGCCGAGAGCGCGCTTCGCGGCGTCGAGCTCATGGACGGGCTCGGGTTCGCGGACCTGATCGTCTCGATCAAGGCGTCTGATGCGCTCGTGACGGTCGAGGCGAACCGCCTGTTCGCGTCGGAGACCGAGGTGCCGCTTCACATCGGTATCACCGAGGCCGGGACCCCGGTCGCGGGCGCGGCGCGCTCAGGAGTGGGCCTCGGGCTGCTGTTGGCGGAGGGCATCGGAGATACGGTTCGCGTGTCGCTCGCCGGACCGCCTGAGGAGGAGATCCCCGTGGCACGCGCGATCCTGTCGTCCCTCGGGCTGCGGGCGAGCGGCGTGACGGTGATCGCCTGCCCGACGTGCGGGCGGACCGAGATCGACGTGCCCGGCATCGCCGCGGACGTGGAGAACGCGCTGGCGGACGTGCGTGCCACGCTCGTCGTGGCCGTGATGGGGTGCGCCGTGAACGGACCCGGCGAGGCGCGGGAGGCCGACATCGGTGTCGCCGGCGGCGGCGCTGAGGCGGTGCTGTTCCGGAGGGGAGAGGTCGTGGGCCGGCTGCGAGGGGAGGACATCCTCGCGCGGCTGGTGGAGGAGGCGCGGAAGCTTACATGAGGCGCGCGGCGGAGCGACGCCGCGGCGGCCGAGTCACCGGACCGCGGGGAACCCCCCGGCCGAACGGAGCATCAGAAGAAGGAGTGAACGAGTCAACGGACATCCTGTTCCCCGGAGGATGAGAGAATGGACGAGAAGCGACTGAGCAAGGAAGAGCTCGAGCAGCAGTTGTCGAAGTGCGAGCTCCAGATAGCGAAGATCCGCGGCCATGAGCGTGCCTCAGAGATCGCCGACGAGCTTGACGGCATCGAGGAGCAGGTCAACGTCTGCCGCCTCGAGCTCGAGGACGTCGAGGAGAACGTCAAGGACTGGGCCAACGCCCAGGCCAAGGCGGTCAGGGCGCTCGACAACATGCGCTCCCGCATGGACCGCGCGAGCAAGATGCTGAACGTCATCCGGTAGCTGGCCGACCGCGGGTGCGGTTC